>JAYUFG010000163.1:0-6229 GCA_043738845.1 Planctomycetaceae bacterium | reverse complement strand
CAAAATATCCTGCGCCTTGGGACCGACGGCAATGACGCGGACCTTCCCCCGATGCTGGGTCTTATGTTTGGCCGGGGTGTAAATCCAAACCTTGCCGGATGTGTCCAGGTCACACGGTCGGAGAATAACCAGTTCCCCCGACCGGCAGCCGGTGAGCAATTGCAGCCGGACCATATCGGCGGCGACGGCGTTCAGGTGGGGCAGGGTCGCTTCGATCACCTTATCGGGGACCGGGCCGACTGGTTCGGTTTCCTTGGCCTTGGAACGTCCGAATCGTAGACCTTCCACGCATTTCAACCCCTCGATGACTGACGACGGAACGAGTTGTTCGGAAACGAGCCACGCGAAAAACCGCTTGATCTTGCTCAAACGCTGGTTGACTGTGCCACGGGCCAACCGGGCATCCACCATATTTTGGCGAACGGCTTTAAGGGCCAGCGGGCCGAATTCGTCGGCGGGTGTTTCGTGCCACGGTTCCAGGAACTTCAAGGCGAACAAGATGTTTTGGACTTCCCGCCCGGCGTTGTAGTACTCGTAAATATGCGAGATATACCGAACCAAGGCTTCGGCCACGGTGAGCGATTCGGCGGCGGTATCCGGCCAGCATCGACCGTTGGCAATCCAGAGACTGACAAGCCGGTCGTATTCGTCCTTACTGGCCTTCGTGCCGTGGGGACCAAGATAGAAAGGTTTACCAGAAAGCCGGACGGTGGCTTGTCCTGTGGCCTTGTGTTTCTGGTATTTCGGTAGTCGATGAACGAGACGGGGCATAGTGCGAAACCTCCAATTGTCGGGCGCAAAAGCGTAACTACGCTTTTGGCATCGAAAACTAGGGCCGCACTGCCAACCGTTGGCAGGTAATCTAACGTGTGATTTCGGCAGGACTTACGATCAGCGAGGGTGACGGGACTTGAACCCGCGACCTCCAACGTGACAGGCTGGCGCTCTAAACCAACTGAGCTACACCCCCGAACGAAAGTGAATGGGCGATTATATCCCAATGCCGATAGCCCGCAAGGGGAGAGCCAGCGGGAATCTCCGCGAAAACCGCAGCAATATCGGCGTATTTTGCCTATAGGGACGCTGATGTGACGATGAACTGATGGGCAGCGACGTTTTCTTGTTAAACGCGGCACCTTAGAATCTGGTTCTTAATGAACTTCCCGGATTCGCAATAATCGGTTTGCCGCGCTGCTCAGACGAAGCAGTGAAATGTCCAAGAACCGGGCGCGGTGAATGTCAAATCGGGAAATTATCTCACAACGCGAATTGTTTCCAGCGCAGCGACAGCGATGCCGGACTGGCCAACGACGAAGTGCGTAATTCACAGGGACAATTGGTCACAGAGCAAGGGCGCAGCTTACGACTGGCCAGATTGCCGCCGGTTTGTTAGGGTGGGCGGCAGCAGTTTGCCCGATTTGAATTGCCCCTTAGAATTTTTGGCTCCAGGTGTGAAACCTTATGTCGCTGACTTTGCCGATCATCAAGCCGCCCCGGGAAAGTATCCCGGCGGGTGAAAATCTCTGTTCGTATTGCACGGCCAAGTGCTGTCGTTATTATGCCTTGCCGATGGAGAAGCCGACCGAGTTGAAGGACTTTGAGTTCATTCGCTGGTTCCTGCTCCATCAGGGCGCGACGGTCTTCATCGAAGAGGGGACGTGGTACCTGCTCCATTACTCCGATTGCAAGCACTTGCAGGCCGACAATCGCTGCGGTATTTATGAAACGCGGCCGCAAATCTGCCGCGACTATACGACCGACAATTGCGAGTACGAAGACAATTGGGTCTACGACCAGTATTTTGAAACGGCCGAGCAGGTCGCCGAATACTCCGAAGCAATCTTGCCGCCGAAGAACAAAAAAATGGGCATTCGGGGAAAGAAGCCGCCGCTGTTACCGGTGATCGGGTAAATGCAAAACTAAAAACGCAAAATGCAAAACGGATTGCGTTTGCGGATTTTCGCTAATCGCTCATCACTTTCCTTCCCCCGTTTTGCATTTTGCGTTTTTACTTCTGACGTTAATTCAATGATCGAACCTCGTACACTCAAAGGCTTCCGCGATTATTTGCCCGAGGCGATGATCCCGCGCGAACGGCTGATCGAGACGGCCCGGCGAGTCTATCGCTCGTATGGTTTTAATCCGATTGATACGCCTGCGCTCGAGTATCTGGAAGTCCTGCTCGGCAAGGGGAGCGAGGAAACCGACAAGCAGCTATATCAGTTTGAGGATCATGGGGGGCGAAAGGTTGGCCTCCGATTTGATTTGACGGTTCCGCTCGCGCGGTTCGCGGCCCAACACATCAACGAGTTGGGGACGCCGTTCAAGCGGTATCATATCGCGTCGGTCTGGCGGGGAGAGAACACGCAGCGGGGTCGTTATCGCGAGTTCATGCAGTGCGATTTCGACACGATTGGGACGTTGTCGTCGGCCGCTGATATTGAAACGGCCCTCGTCATTCATGATTTGTTTCGAGCCTTGGGGTTCGGCGAGTTCACGATCCGCGTGAATAACCGCATGGTCCTGAATGGTCTGTTAGAAAAATTCGGTCTGAAAGAAAAGTCCGCCTCGATTCTCCGTTCGCTCGACAAGCTGGGAAAAATCGGCCGCGATAAAGTCGCCGAGGAAATGGTCGATTTCGCCGGAGCGACAACCGAACAAGCGAACCAAGTCCTCAAGCTGACCGAACTGTCCGGCAGCAACGAAGAAATGCTGCATCAATTGGAACCTCTCGTGGCGGGCAACGCGACCGGTCAGGCGGGCGTCGGCCGGTTGCACGAGTTGCTCTCGGCCGTCAATGCGGCAGGCGTCAAGTCCGAGCGGATCAAACTCGATGTCTCGATTGCCCGTGGACTCGACTATTATACCGGCACGATCTACGAGACGTTTCTCGACGCCTTGCCGAATATCGGCAGCGTTTGTTCCGGCGGGCGGTATGACAACTTGGCCGCGCTGTACACGAAACAAGAGTTACCCGGCATCGGGGCCTCGCTCGGTTTGGACCGCCTCTTAGCGGCGATGGAAGAATTAGGACTCGTCGGCAAGACGGCGACGACCGCCGAGATTTTCATTCCCTTCTTCGACGCCAACCGGTTGAACGACTATTTGCGACTGGCGGCCCAACTTCGCGCGGCCGGTTTCAACGTCGAGATTTTCCCCGAACCGAAAAAGCTCGGCCAGCAACTCAAATACGCCGACAAAAAGGGTTTCAAAATCGCCCTCGTGGCGGGCGAAAACGAATTTCTGGCAGGCCAAATCCAAGTCAAACACCTCTCCACAGAATCCAAAGAAACCGTTCCCTTAGAGTCAAACGCCGCCAGTTTGATCGAATGCTTGCGAAAATCACTTGCCAAGTAGACAATGGACGGAATGACCAATGCAAATCGCTGACAGCTAGTCGCTCTTTGTTCACTGCTCACTGTTTTCTTGTTCCCCCATTCATCGTTCATCGTTCCGCATTCATCATTTCCCCCATGGCCGACCGCTCGAACCATTACGAAGCTGCCTTCGAGGAATACCTCCGTTCCCGGCAGGTTCCCTACGTGGCGGTCGATGAATCGCGGCGGAGCTTAATGTCGGATGGGTCGATCAAGAGCCTCGATTTTATTGTCTCGCCTCCGTCGCAGGGGACGTGGCTGGTCGATGTGAAGGGGCGGCGGTTTCCCTCCGGCGACGACCACAAGCAGTATTGGAAAAACTGGTCCACACTCGACGATTTGAGAAGTTTGGCCAAATGGGAAAAAATGTTCGGCCCGACCTTTCAAGGGCTGTTCGTGTTTGCGTACAATGTATTGGGCGAACGGGCACCCCTTCCGGCCGAGCAACTGTTCGCGTTTCGGGGGTTGGTGTACGCCTTTTTGGGCGTCGGGCTAAAGGATTATGCGTACCACGCGCGGCCGATCTCGTCCGCCTGGGAAACGGTCGCAATGCCCACCAAAGAATTCCGCCGCTTGGCCCAACCGCTGGAACAAATGTTACGAGACCCGGCAGAAATGGCTGTGCCGATCGCGGCGACCGCGTGAACCTACGAAATTTTTCCGTCCTGATACGATAAAAGTTGGCGTTCAATACTTCGAATCCAGTAAAGTGTTTTTCCAATCGGTAGGCAACCGTTAATTTGTTCTTGATCTAGCTCGCTATGAACGCAACATTAAAGAAACTCTCTGGTTGGTCGGTCCGCTGGATAGCGGCGTTGTTCATTTTCCTGATGGCACCGGTCCTGGCTTGGGCCGCGCCGGAACCTCCTCCCGCCCCCGCCGAGCCGACGTATACCCTCGGTTACGCGATGCTCTTTCTTTGCGTGATCCTGGGGATCGCGGCGGTCGTCCGCTCTACGACCAAGGCAACGCCAGAAGATGTCGATTCGTAATCGGTCTGGCTCCATTGACTTCTGTCGCGATGATCGGTGAACATTCGACCCTTCGTTCGCGCACTGTCCCCCCTCGTTCACGCGGGTCTTGCCGCGTTTCGTAACTTGTACACGCGGCGTTTCGGAAGCGGCAAGATGCCGCTTGTACTATGGAACCCGGAGGGTTCACAGCGATTCGGGCTGGTACACCAATACGTGCCTCAATCACCTGCGGCAGGGGAAGTGTTCGTTCAACCATCAGGCAATTCCACTGAGAATTGGCGTGCGATTTCTTGCGGCCGCTTCCAGAGTCTGTCCGCGCAGCGGTAATAGGCCCGGCATTGATGCCGGGTAATGAAGGCACGCTAAATCACACCCTCCACCGCCAATGGGCTAGCCCGGTTCACCGGGCTTCTCGCTTTCTTG
Source organism: Planctomycetaceae bacterium (assembly GCA_043738845.1). GTDB lineage: Bacteria > Planctomycetota > Planctomycetia > Pirellulales > DASRSE01 > DASRSE01. Next base: position 1,455 of record JAYUFG010000163.1, on the reverse strand, counting down.
GCTTGAGCCGTTGACGATGGAACAACCGGGACCGACAATTCCATTTCATGCCTCGGTGGTGGCATCTTCGTTGGTTTGGCCCGATCAAGCATTCACGGGAGGTGTTCCCATGTCGCGGAACTATTTTAGCGAATTCCATCTGCATATCGTCTGGCATACAAAAGAGAGTTATCCAATATCGACGGAAGAGATCGAGCAGTTTGCTCATCGTGCCCTACGACAGAAAATCGTCGCTTGGTCTGGAGCGTTCGTGCATGAAATCAACGGGACGCCCACACACGTTCATCTCGCGGTAACACTTGCTCCGACGATCCTCGTCAGCGAGTTTATCGGACAATTGAAAGGTTCCTCGTCCCACGAGGTCAATCTACGGCTTGGTCGTAAAGTGCTGGAATGGCAAACGGGTTACGGCGTCGTAAATTTTGGCACGAAGGATATGGAGTGGGTTTTGCAATACATCCGCAATCAAAAGGAACATCACGCCCAGGGTGACATCCACGATCGACTGGAACGCATTAGTGCCGATCACGCATGACGGCTCAAGCCGGGACAACGAGAAGCCCCGTGAACGGGGCTATTGGAAATTGGGGCAATACGGATTTGTCGGCGTGTCACCGTCAACCCGCCGTCAACGGCGGGCCTAATACCGCTGCGCGGAAAGTCCCGTAAACGGGACTGCGGAGGGAGCGACTTATTTTGAAACAACACGCAGTAATGGCATCAACACCGGTTGATCGCAGAACACCAGCGGCACGCGGAACATTGAATTCAACCCCGTTCACGGGGTTTTCCGCGAAGCGGTATTAGGCCCGGCATTCATGCCGGGTTGGGCCGAACGTGATCCCGCACCCGCCCACCGCAAAATCAATAGCCCCGTTCACGGGGGTTCTCGCTGTGGGCGGGGCTTCAGCTCCATCGGGATCGAGCGGGAAAAAACGACGCGGTTCGATCCGCCGCAGTGCCCGCCGATCCACGCCGCAACCCGAACCCAATGGTGTGGGACGCACGACGGGCACCCCATTTGATGTTGGTTCTACACCGTTTTCACCCTCGAACGAATGCACTCGCTCGTGCGTCGTGCTGGTAATGGCGTGGGTTTTTCGGTTCAGAAAACCTTTTTGGCGTCCTGCTGCGCTGAATGTCTTGCCGAACGGGACCGGCTAGACGGTGCCGCGGACGTGTAGTTAAAATGGCTTGTTGTCCGAGATTGGATCGGGTCCAGGCTCGAACCACGTTCGTCATGTCGGAAAAGCATGAGTACGACAATTCTGAAAATCGTCGTCCACGAAGAACCAAGTGCAAAACGCTTATGAACTCATTTGAACAAGCACTGCGGGTTTTGGAATTGGGGCCTGACGCTACGAGGCTGTTACTTTTTGTTGGTGGCGAGTGAAAACTGGATTGCGGCGACCGATCATGACGATCTTTTTTTGAAAGTGCCGGGTTTACTCCCAA
>JAYUFG010000162.1:0-6232 GCA_043738845.1 Planctomycetaceae bacterium | reverse complement strand
AAGATGAAAAAATCCACTGCTAGCAACACAGCTTGAGAAATTTAGGCCAAATAAACAGGGGTTTTGACGTGCGATTGCCCTGGGGAGGTGGAGGTGTGATCTGCGGCGACGAATATGTCGGACTTGAAGAATTGATATTATAGGAATAGGGGTAAACAGTCGGGCTTTGAACCGGGTAGTAAAACGGTCCATTAGCATTCATGCCACTGACAAGTTGGTTCTGACTGTTCAAAATTGGCTGTCCAGGCGGAAAAAATTGTTCGCACGCCGGATTGAAGCATCGGAACAAAAAGTCCAAGGACGCCGTGCTGGCCGTTTGAATACTCGGTGCGTGAAAGAATCCGCCCCAGATATAGACCAAGGCCAGATAGCCCCAACCGCAAACGGCAAAGCCCGACCAAAACGCCCGTCGTGACTCGCGGCCATGAATCCAACCGAGCAGCGCGAAAAACAAGACGCCCGTTGAAATCGTAACCGTGGCAGCCGTCCAGCCGGACGTCGCCAATTTCAACGCCGTCAGCCCCAGCGCGAGGAACACAAACAGCAACAACAGTGACCGAAGATTGAAGCGAAACCAATGGGCGGGCTGCGAGAGAGGTGTATTCATACCCCATAGCCTACGCCATTTCGATTTTTTCCGTCAAGCTCAACTTATCCGTCGCCAAGTATCTTCAGTATCTCTGCATTGGCGGGCGGAAATGAAAGGCTGGCCAATTCACTCCGCTGAACCCACCGAAAGCGGGTCCGGGCAACCGACTGCACGAGCGTTGGCCGACACTCGAAGAACCGCAAGTGCAATCGACCGTGTGGATAATCGTACACGACGTACGGATATTCGCCGACGACCTCGACCTCGATGCCTGTCTCTTCTTGACATTCCCGAATTGCCGCAGCGGGGGGCGTTTCGTTGGCGTCCACTTTGCCGCCAGGAAATTCCCAATAGCCCGCCAGTGAAATATCGTTCGGCCGCTGTCCGACGAGAAAACAGTTTTCCCATTCGACGATGGCAATCGCGACTTGCAAGGGGACTTGTTCCATGATCGACCACTCAAGAACGAAAAACGAAGCGACGTTGATCGTACCTCACTCAGCGGCAAACTGACAATCGGCCGTGGCCGGCTTGCCGGGGCGATCTCGAATGATTCACCGGGTAGCGTGAGGGGAATGGCGAGCGGAAATTTTCAGCCAAGAAATTGCCGAAACGGGCAGCCGCCGGTTGTCGATTGAGCCAATCGCCGACCTGCAATTGCCCCGACCACGGCCCCGTAGTCACCCACCCCGTCGATTGTTAAACTGGCGGTTTCACAAAAACCGGGATTTTTCGCGATTTATCCATGTTTCAGCCCGTCGATACCCACGTCAAATTCCCCGCCCTCGAAGCGAAGACCCTTGCCTTTTGGAAAGAGCGGGCGATCTACGAGAAGTCGCTCGCCCAGCGGGCCAACGCCCCACGATTTGTCTTCTATGAAGGGCCGCCGACCGCGAATGGAATGCCCCATCCCGGCCATTGCCTCACGCGGGCGATCAAGGACTTGTTCCCCCGCTATCAGACGATGCGGGGCAAATTGTGCGAACGCAAGGCGGGCTGGGACACGCACGGGCTGCCGGTCGAGGTCGAAGTTTGCAAGGAACTGGGCATTCACTCCAAAGAAGAAATCGAGGCCTTCGGCATCGAGCGGTTCATTCACAAATGCCAGCAAAGCGTCTGGCGTTACATGCAGGAATGGGAACGGCTGACCGAACGGCTCGGCTTTTGGGTCAATCTCGACGAGGCCTATGTCACCTATCATCAAAGTTACGTCGAGAGCGTGTGGTGGTCGCTGAAACAACTCTTCGACCGCGGGCTGCTCTATCAAGGGCACAAAATTGTCTGGTGGTGGCCACAGGGGGGCACGGCTCTCTCGGCGGGGGAAGTCGGCCAAGGCTATCGCGAAGTCGCCGACCCGAGCGTGTATGTGAAGTTTCCAATTGTGCTGGACGACCGGGCAAAGGCACTGGGACTTGATGAAAACACCAGTTTGTTGGTATGGACCACAACGCCGTGGACACTGCCGAGTAATCAGTTCGCGGCGGTGAATCCCGAGATAGAGTATTCGGTCGTCATTGACGAAGGCGAGACAACGACCGACGACAAGAAAACAATCGAAAACATCTCGGACGAAAAAAGTGCCGATAGCCGCTACCGGAAGGTGGCGGTTCCCAATGCACAAAAATACATCATCGCTTCCGCACTCGTCGAAACGATTGCCGCAAAGGTCGGACACACGTTGACGGTGTTGAAAATCGTTAAAGGTGTCGAACTCGTCGGCGTTCGATACGTTCCGCCGTTCGATTGCTTTTACGACGTTGATTCAAATAACATAACACGAAGTTGGGGTTACTTTAGTTCTCCGGGGGGCGACGTCCCAAAAACTGAGGAAGCGAGAAAGAACTGGGCACGACAGTTGCGTGAGGGCCAGTTGAGTGAACTCCACGCCGTTGGGCCGTGTAATTGGCTTCGGGCTTGGCGATTAGTAGAAGCACAATTCGTTTCGACCGATAGCGGTACAGGTATTGTGCATATTGCACCGGCATTTGGAGTAGATGATTATGATCTGCTGGAAAAGATTAAATTCAACCTGCCAGAAAGGTCATATGTTCCGCAACTCATTTGTCCAGTCGCACCGAACGGCAACTTCACTTCCGAAGCCCCTGACTTCTGTCGCGGTCGCTTCGTCAAGGATTGCGACAAGGACATCACTCGCGATCTGAAAAAACGCGGCCTACTCTTTCACCAAGAACAATATCTCCACGAGTATCCCTTTTGCTGGCGGGCCGAGAACGACCCGCTCATTCAATACCCGCGCCGCAGTTGGTTCATCAAAACGAGCGAGTTCAAAGAGGCGATGCTCGCGAACAACAGCCAGATCAACTGGCTGCCAGAGCATATCAAGGATGGCCGGTTCGGAAATTTTCTCGCGACGAACGTCGATTGGGCCTTGTCCCGCGAGCGTTATTGGGGGACGCCACTGCCGATCTGGGTGTGCGAAGAGACCGGCCAGATGGAAGCGGTCGCGAATTACGAAGAGCTTTTGAAAAAGCCCGGCCTGCAAGGGACCGACGTCTGGGACGCCGCCAAAAAAGCGAATCCACAAATCCCGGAAGATTTGAAAGTTCACAAACCGTACATCGACGCCGTCACTTATGATTCGCCGTTCTCTCCTGGTACACCCGGCGGAAAACCAGCCGCCAAGATGAAGCGTGTCACCGAAGTCATCGACTGTTGGTACGACAGTGGGGCAATGCCGTTCGCCCAATGGGGCTATCCTCAAACGAACCAGGACAAATTCGCCGAGCAGTTTCCCGCCGACTTTATTAGCGAAGCCATCGACCAAACACGCGGTTGGTTTTATAGCCAACTCGCGATCAGCACACTCTTGTTTGGGAAATCGTCAAGTGATGAGGGAAACCACAGCCTTCCGGCTGCGGCTAGGGTGAAAGGGTCGTCGTCGGAAATTCCGCACGTTTCCCCTCCTCATTCATCGCTCATCGCTCAGCATTCAGCATTTCCCCTGCCTTTCCGCAACTGCATCGTCCTCGGCCTGATGCTCGGCGAAGATGGCCAGAAAATGTCGAAGAGCAAGCGGAACTATCGCGAGCCGAACGAGATTTTCGACCGCTATGGGGCCGATGCGTTGCGGTGGTATTTCTTCGCGAATCAACCGCCGTGGACCAGTATTCGTTACAGCGAACGGGCAATCAAAGAAAGCATCCCGGAGTTTTTGCTGCGGCTGTGGAATGTCTATTCGTTTTTTGTGATCTATGCAAACATCGACGAGTTCGATCCGAGGGAGGCTCCGGTCGCTGACGCTCCCGGCTCGCCGGGTCAATCGCTGGCGGAATTAGATCGTTGGATTTTGAGTGAATTGAATGCGACGGCGGCGTTCGTCACGGAGAAAATGGATGCCTACGACAATTTTGCCGCTTGCGGCCGGATTACGCAGTTTGTCGATGCTCTCTCGAATTGGTACGTCCGCCGGAGTCGCGACCGGTTTTGGTCGGAAGATAAACGCGACCCGGACAAACTCGACGCCTATCGAACATTGTACGAGTGTTTGCTGACGACGACGAAACTCGTCGCCCCGTTTGTTCCGTTCATGGCCGAGACCATGTGGCAAAATCTGGCCGTTACGCCGTTCGCAGAAACCTTGCCGGAGAGTGTGCATCTTTGCGATTTTCCCACCGGCGACAAAACCAAGATCGACGAACCGCTCTCGAAGCGGATGGCCCTCGTGCGGGAAGTCTCTTCGCTCGGTCGAGCGGCCCGCATGAATGCCAAGCTGAAAGTTCGTCAGCCGCTCGACAAGGTCGAAGTCATCTTGGCGGAGTCGTGTCGCGACCAGCAAGGTTGGCTCAGTGAACATGCCGCTTTGATTGCCGACGAATTGAACGTCAAATCGGTCGAGTTCGCCCCGCGAGCCGATCAATATATTACCTACACGATTTTGCCTGACCTGAAAAAACTCGGTCCGAAGTTGGGCAAGCGTTTACCCGGCGTGAAACAAGCATTGTCTCAAGCCGACGGCGGCAAGTTGCTCGCCGAACTTGAATCGACCGGAATCGTCACACTCACGTTGGCCGACGGACCAGTGACGCTCGATAAGGAAGACATTCAAGTTCGCCTGACGGCGAAAGAAGGTTGGGCAGCCGCCCAAGGGAAAGAATGCGTCGTCGTTCTCGCGACCGAACTTTCGGAAGTCCTCATTCGCGAAGGTCTCGCCCGGGAATTGGTTCACGCGGTGCAAACGCAGCGGAAGGAGACCAACTGCGAGTACACTGACCGCATTCGGATCGGTCTCGACACCGATGACAAACCGTTCAAGCAAGCCTGTGAGCAGTTTCGCACGTACATCATGGAGGAAACACTCGCGACCGAATTTGAGTTCAATCCGATTCCCAACGTCGAACCGGTCGAACTTAAAATCCATGAACTCCCGGCGAAACTCTACGTGGTGAAAGCGTAGGGCACGTTACCCGCCGGGGCGAATAAATCAAAATCACTTCACGAAAGTCTTTTTAAGGAAACCAAAAATGTTCAAACGAGTTCTCTCTTTTGTGGTCTTGTTGGCGTCGGTCGTGACCCTTCGTGCGGCGGACTTGCCCAAGTCGATTCCGTTGTGGGCGAAAGTTGCACCTGGCTCTGAAGGAAAAACGAGTCCTGAAGTTGGCAAGCCCGACGGTCCAGAGCGAGAATTCACCACGCTCACTAATATCCACAATCCGTCGCTCACTCCGTATTTGCCGGAAAAAGAAAAGGCGACCGGTGCGGCCGTGATTGTTCTTCCCGGCGGTGGCCACCGAAACTTGGCGATTAGCCACGAAGGTTACAACGTCGGCGAATGGCTCGCCGCACACGGCATTGCCGGTTTCGTGGTCAAGTATCGCTTGGCCAAAGAGCCGGGATCAACTTACAAGATTGAAGAGGAATCGCTGGCCGATGTTCAACGGGCGATTCGCATCGTCCGCAGTCGCGACAAGGAGTGGAATGTTAAGGAGAACGCCATCGGCGTGATGGGCTTCTCAGCCGGTGGAGAGTTGGCGTCGCTGGCCAGTATCCGGATGGACGGCGGTATTGAAGCGGCTGAAGATCCCATCGACCGCCAGAGTGCCAAGCCCAACTTTCAGGCACTCATCTATCCCGGCCAATCGGGAAAGATCGTGGCGGCCAAGGATTCTCCGCCCGCCTTTTTGGCGTGTGGCAATCTCGACCGCCCCGATATTTCGGAAGGTCTGGCCAATGTTTATCTGCTGTTCAAGAAGGCCAATGTCCCGACCGAGTTGCATATTTATGCCAAGACGGGCCATGGGTTTGGCCTCCGACCGAACAGCCAGCCGCCCGTGAGTGAATGGCCGACCCATTTTCAACAATGGTTGACGAATCTCGGGTTTCAAGGCAAATAGCTGGGTAACGGCGGCAGTACCGTTTTGTAGGTCTGGTACCCCGTACCTGACGGGCCGTTGTTTCGTTCAATCGGCAGTTCCGCGTCATTCGGCATAGTGTCGGTTTGTGATGGGCGATAGTACAATTCAGACATGGCGAAATCTTCCGCGAACAAACCGCCGTCGCCCCCCACGCCCTCTGCCGGGGATAACTTGTCGTTGAGCGAACGAATGCGAATTCGAGAGGCGTTTTTTTGTGAATTGGGAATCGATCCTCGCCAATTTCTGCAGGCCTTCAATCATGTCCCCGGCT
>JAYUFG010000161.1:0-2361 GCA_043738845.1 Planctomycetaceae bacterium | reverse complement strand
GTGCAAGGAATCGACAACTTGTTCCGCCGACAGTCGCCGCCGGTCGGGTGCGGCAAAGTAGCGTTGTTCCGGGGCGGCGGTGAGGTTCGTACCAGCCGCCGCGCGCTGATAGATTTGCGAATTCAAGATTACTTTCGCGAGATGTTTGAGATCATAATCGTGTCGGACGAAATCCTGGGCGAGCCATTTCAACAAATCGGGATGGCTCGGTGTGCGACCTTCCCAATCGGCGACTGGCTCGACCAAACCTGCCCCGATGAGTCGTTTCCACACGCGATTGACGATCACTTGGGCAAAACGTTCGTTCTGCGGAGCGGTCACGAGAGCGGCCAAACGCTCGCGAGTGTCGCTCGGCGTTTCCATAAGAGCGTCTAACGCGGGGCCATTTGCACAACCAGTCACGTCGGCAAAGGGCCAGTCGGGCTTGATCGCTTCGCCCGGCTTGAGCGTGACCTTGATGAGAGCATCGCGAGATTTCTTTTCAAAGAACGCAGCGGGCACGGTACTCGACTTCGGCACGGAAACGGTTTTCCGCTCGAACATCGCCGCGAGCGAGTACAGATCGCGTTGCTTCGTGCTGTGATAGGGCGAATCGTGACACTTAGCACATTGCAATTCAATGCCCAGGAAAGCACTCGCGATGATCTGTCCCTTGGCGGCAAACGGAGCGTCATTTTCCGCCGCGATTCCAAAACCGGCACTTCCACCGGCGGGCGAACTCCCCCGCAACAGCAACAACTCGGTTACGAACCGGTCGAGCGGTTTGTTGTCTCGCAACGCATCCCAGATGTACCAACGAAACGGCCCGGTCGAATTGAGCGAGGCATTGATGATCGACGGATTTTCGGCAAGAACGTCTTGCCAATAACTGACCCAGTGGTCGGCCCAGCGGGGATCGGCGAGCAGGCGGTCGATGGCCCGTTCGCGTTTGTCGGCGGAATGATCGGAAAAAAATGCGAGGACCTCTGTTTCAGTCGGCGGAATGCCGAGCGTGTCGAGCGTCACACGGCGCAAAAATGCAGCATCATCAATCACAGGAGCGAACGCGACCTCCTGCGGCGTGAGCGGCGGCGCGGGCCAAGCCGCTCCCGACTTGATCCAGGTTTCTAGTGCGGCGATTTGCTCCGGCTTCAGTCCTTCACTCTTGGGGGGCATTCGCACGCTTTCGTCGGTCGAGCGAATGCGAACAAGCAACTCGCTCGCTTTCAAATCGCCGGGAACGATGGCCGGAGTTCCCGATTCACCACCTTTCAGCGCAGTCTCTCGACGATTGAGCCGCAATCCCCCTTTGTCTTTTTCGCCGTGGCAGCGGAAGCAATTGTCGCGGAGTATCGGGATGATCGTCGCGTAAAACTGTTTGGATTCTTCCTGCGGAGTTTTCGCCGCGTCGGACAAGGCACGGTCGATTTTCTGTTGGAGAAATAAATCGATCGGATGTGTTGGCGGGCCAGCCACAGCAGGGTTAGGTATCGCCGCTTCCGGAACAGGCGGGCCGGGATTTGCCATCACCCAATCTCGTCCGGCATCGTGCCGCATTTTCCAAAAAGCGTCGCGAATTTCGGCCGCACGGTGACGATTCGCATCGTCGAACATGGCGAGTGAAACTTCTTGACGTTTTAGCTCCGTTTCGATGGCTTCCGTAGTGAGCGGTAAATTTGCTTTCGTGACCCCCTTCGCGCCTGCTGGATTGATGATCTCGAACGAGCGGCCATCGGCCGTTTGAATGGCGACGCAGACTTCGCCACAGTCGGGTCGTGTTTTGGCACTTCCGACCAGCGTTTCCAGCACCACGCGACATTTTCCGCTCGCCGGAATTTCGGCTTCGCCAAAAACTTCTTGCTGGATGTAACCTCTGGCCCGTAGACCGGGGAGGGGAGGGACACTGATCGGAATGACCGGTTCTTCTCCGCCAGGGGGCGATTTGGTGATGGCCAAAGTTCGCGCGACAACTTTGCCGTCGATCCACAACCGGCCCAACGCTCTGGCCCGCAGAAGAAAGCGTTGCTTGCCGGGCGGAAGTTCCACCTCGGCCGAGAGCCGCATGAGGACGGGTGATTTCCACAACTCGCGAATTCCCCAGGCGTCATATCGCTGGGGCATTCGTGACAGCAAAAATCGCTCCTGCTCCCACTGCATTGTGGTCGCGGGCCATTTTTCATTTTCGTTCAACCAGCGATCGTGCGCCGGGGCACTTTCGTGCAGGGAGATAAGAACACGACCAGCGGGCATGACGCCCAACTCGGGCATTTCTTCCTTGGCCAGTTTGGCGACGACCGGATCGCCCACGCGATGATAACGCTCCTTGAGAATGTCGTCGGAAATAATTTCCCGATGCAGGGCGATGGCATCGAGCGCGCCGCG
>JAYUFG010000160.1:0-6247 GCA_043738845.1 Planctomycetaceae bacterium | reverse complement strand
ATAAGGTTATCGGCACTCGTCCCATTCGCCACGACGGCGTCGATAAAGTGACGGGCCGCGCGGTCTACGGTGCCGATGTCCAAATGGCCGGGCTTCTGCACGCCAAAATCCTCCGCAGCCCTCACGCTCATGCAAAGATCAAAAACATCGATACCTCGGCGGCGGAAAAAATGCCGGGCGTGATCGCCGTCGCGACGGGCAAGGACTTTCCCAACCTAAAAGACAAAATCGCCGAGTTGGGCGAAGGGGCCGTCAACTTGGCCGATCTCAGCGCGAATTGCTTGGCCCATGACAAGGTGTTGTATAAAGGTCACGCCGTCGCCGCCGTCGCCGCCCGGACCGTCCATGAAGCGACCGAAGCGTTGAAGGCGATCAAGGTCGAGTACGAAATTCTGCCGCACGTCACCTGTGTGCTCGACGCGATGAAGGCCAATGCCCCGCTGCTGCACCCCGGTTTGCGTACCGACTCGATGGGCAAGAAGGGCAACACGCCCACCAACATTTGTACGCATCTTCATTTCGAGCAAGGCGACATCGCCAAAGGTTTTCAAGAAGCCGACGTCGTCATCGAACGCGAGTTTCGCACCGCCAGCGTTCATCAAGGTTATATCGAACCACACGTCTCAACCGCCCTGTGGAATTCCGACGGGCACCTAACAGTCTGGACTTCGACGCAAGGTTCCTTCACCGCTCGGTCACAAACGGCCGAGTTATTGCAGATACCGGTCTCACAAGTGACCGTCGTTCCCTGCGAGATCGGCGGTGGGTTCGGCGGAAAAATCGCCGTTTACACCGAACCGGTCGCCGCGATTCTCAGTCGTAAATGTGGTCGCCCGGTCAAGCTGGTCATGAATCGCGATGAAGTGTTTGAGGGGACCGGACCCACGCCCGGCTCGTTCGTGCGGGTGAAAATCGGCGCGAAGAAAGATGGTCGGCTTGTGGCGGGAGAGGCTTGGCTCGCCTATGACGCTGGTGCCTATCCCGGCGGAATGATCGGGCCGGGCTGCATGTGCGTTTTTAGCTGTTACGAAATTCCCAACGCCAAGGTCGATGGTTACGATGTCTGTGCCAACAAGCCTAAGACGCAAGCCTATCGCGCGCCGGGTGCGACGCAAGCGGCCTTCGCGTGCGAGTCGGTCATCGACGAACTGGCGGAAAAACTCGGCCTCGATCCGATTGAACTTCGGTTGAAAAATGCCGCGAAGGAAGGAACCCGCCGCGTCGATGGTCCCGTCTATCCACGCATTGGCTTTGTCGAATGTTTGCAAGCGGCGCAGAACAGTCCGCATTATAAAGCGCCCCTCACGGGCAAGAATCGCGGCCGCGGCGTGGCGGCCGGTTTTTGGTTCAACATCGGCTTGAAGTCGAGTGCCTCGGCCAACGTGCAAGCCGACGGCACGGTCAAACTCATGGAAGGCTCGACCGATATCGGCGGATCGAGAACAAGTATCGCGATGCAATTGGCGGAGACTCTCGGCATCACGGCCGAAGAAGTCCATCCCCAAGTGGGCAACACCGATCAAGTTGGTTACACCGACGTGACGGGCGGAAGTCGCGTGACCTTTGCCACCGGCTTGGCCGCTTATGAATGTGGACTGGACATTCGCCGCCAAATGATCGAGCGAGCGGCCATGCTCTGGGAATGCGATCCCAAACTCGTTTCCTACGCCGATGGTGCCTACAAGATGAACGGCAAATCGCTCTCGTTCAAAGAACTGGCGAGTCGCATTCACGAGACGGGCGGACCCGTCATCGGTCGAGCGACCGTTTCGCCGGAAGGTTCCACGAATGGCTTCGGCGTTCACATCGCCGACGTCGAAGTTGATCCCGAGACCGGCAAGACAACCATCCTGCGTTACACGATTGTGCAAGATGCAGGCCAAGCGATTCATCCCAGCTACGTCGAGGGCCAGATGCAGGGTGGCGCGACGCAGGGAATCGGCTGGGCCTTGAACGAAGAATATGTCTTCGACGAGCAAGGCCGAATGCAGAACGCCAGCTTTCTCGATTACCGAATGCCCACGTCGCTTGATGTCCCGCTGTTTGAAACGATCATTGTGGAAGTTCCGAACCCGGCCCATCCTTACGGTGTGCGTGGCGTCGGCGAAACGCCGATTGTCCCACCGCCCGCCACGATCGCGAATGCCATCTTTCACGCGACGCAAGTGCGGATGCAAGAGTTGCCGATGTCGCCACCGAAGTTGTGGGCGGCGATCAACCGATCATAATCCGCAAACCCACATCCCCCAACCAGCAGACACAGCTTTGTGTCCTCGTGTCCGGAACGTGATCCGGTTGCAATTCAATTACCCCATCATGTACGTCCTCCCATTACTCACCTCGATTTTTCTCCTCTCGCTCGCTGGTTGCGGGTCGCGTGCGATCGTTGATGAAGCGGGTAAGCCCAAATCGCTCGGAAGTGTCGAGCTTGTTTGGGGGCGGCGGGGAAATTCCGACGGGCGTTTTCAAAAGCCACGAGCCATCGCTATCGACCAACAAGACCGACTGTACATTGTCGATATGACCGCCCGAATTCAAGTCTTCGACCGCGACGGAAAGTTTCTTCGTCAGTGGACCACACCGACGCATGAGAATGGTCGGCCGGTTGGGTTGGGTGTGAATCAAGCCGGTGATATTCTCGTCGCCGATACGCACTACAACCGCCTGCTAATCTACTCGCCCGAAGGGGAACTTAAACAACAGTTTGGCGGCACAATTGGCACCGGTCCGGGCGAGTTCGGCTTTGTCACCGACTCTGTTCAAGACCGACACGGAAATTATTTCGTCGGCGAGTATTTCCACAGCGACCGGATTCAAAAATTCGACGCCGACGGAAAGTTCCTGCTCGAATGGGGTCGGCACGGCGGTGAGCCGGGCGAGTTCGTCCGGCCACAAGGGCTGCTGCTCGACGACGAAGATCATGTCTGGGTCGCCGACGCCTGCAACCATCGCATTCAAGTCTTTGACGGGTCGGGCAAGCTGTTAAAAATTTGGGGAAAGCAGGGAACCGGCCTGGGCGAACTCGATTATCCTTATGGCATTGCATTGGATGGCCAGGGTCATGTGTATGTCGCCGAGTTCGGCAATCATCGCGTGCAAAAATTCACCCTCGACGGCCAATCGCTCGGCTGCTTCGGCCATGAAGGAACGAAAGAGGGCGAACTCAATGGCCCTTGGGGCTTGGTTCTCGATCACTCCGGCGCACTGCATATTCTCGATTCGTACAACCACCGCGTACAGCGGGTCAGATTCTAAATCGTCGTTTGTTTGACGCGAGACTTTCCAATCGTTGCCTGATCTCGCCGTACTTTTCCATTCACACTCGGCGAGCCGCGAATGAACTAAATGGACCATTCCCCGGTGCAATCTAAGCACCGTCGCAAACGGAGTCTTGAAACCCGCCTGCATTACTTGACTTACGCTGGTGGGCGATTAGACTCAATCCGGCAAGGCAGCGCGGTATTTCGACGATATAATTTTTTGGACTTCGTTTTCTGGATTCCCGCGAGGACTGGGCATGGCAACGGAATGGTACCTTCAAATCGGTGGCGATCAATACGGCCCCTACACCAGTGGCCAAGTGAAGGAGTACGCCGCCGAGGGACGAATCGTTCCTGATTCCATCCTTAAACAGGGTGCTGCCGGTTCCTGGACGCAAGCCTCGAGCGTGCGCGGTTTGTTCGCGTCCACACTGTTGGAGTCTCCCGCTGCGCCCAGCGATCCAACTGCAATCGTTCCGCCTTCATTACCCATTCCGCAGACAGCAGCGACGTTGCCTCAACCCGCGCCCAGTGATGCTGAGTTTGTTTTGCAACCAGCCGCCGTTACTCGAACAGCGCGACCGCCGGTGACATTGGGTGTCGCGAGCGGGCTTGTTGGGAGTCTGCCTCCTCTTCCGTCCCGGCCGAGAGCAGAGCCAACCAACAACTCCGTCACCCGCATCGTCGTGATCGTGGCCGTCGTATTGGCACTAGGATTCTTCGGTACGCTCTCCTATCGGGCGAGGTTTGCGGCTGGAATGCAGAAGGGGATGCAAGAGGAAGCCGACCGCATCAGCAAGACCTTGCCGAAGCAAATCGACGAATTTACCCAGCTTGATAGCGTCAATGTTGGGACTAACCTGACCTGCACCTACAGTTTTACGTTGAGTGTGAAGTTGAACGCCGAACAAAAGCGGAAGTTTCAAAGTGAAATGACGCAAACTGCAAAAGCGGATCGAGACTTTGTCACAGCACTTGAACACGGAGCCATCTTTCATTACATCTATCACGACGAAAACGGACAGTTGATCCTCGAGTTTGATATTAAGGACTGAACCACGTAACCTCTTTCAGAATACGATCCCCATGAAATACTCACCGTTGATTTTATTCGGCCTTCTCGTCAGCCTTACCTTGCATGTTCAAGCGGAAGACCCGTCCGCAAAACCTGCGGCACTTCCGGGCAAGGGGCTGGCCGAACATGACTTTATGTACGCTGGCGAAGCGAAGGAACGCCGCGTGTTTATTGTCCGAAAAGGCGAGATCGTGTGGACGTATGACGACCCCACCGGAAAGGGAGAGATAAGTGACGCGGTATTGTTGTCGAACGGCAATGTCCTGATTGCCCATCAATACGCCGTGAAAATGATCTCGCCAGAAAAGAAGATTTTATGGAATCATGACGCCCCGGCCGGAACGGAGATCCATTCCGCGATGCCCATCGGCAACGAGCATGTGCTGTTCATTCAAAACGGTGCCACTCCGAAGGCTCAAGTCGTCAACACGACGACGAGTGAAGTCAAGAAAGAGATTTCCCTGCCGGTCGGCAATCCAAAAAGCGTACATGGCCAGTTTCGACATGCTCGAATCACGCCCGTGGGAACGCTCGTGGTGGCTCACATGGACCTAGGCAAGGTGGCGGAATACGACGCCGATGGAAAAGAACTTTGGTCGTATCCGGCGAAAGGCGTGTGGGGCGTGACCCCGCTCAAGAATGACAATTTCCTGATCGCGTTCGGCGGCGGCGTTCGTGAGGTCAATCGGAAATCGGAAACCGTTTGGGAATGCAAAAAAGAAGATGTGGCGGAATATAAAATGAACAGTTTGCAACTTGCTACGCGACTTCCCAACGGCAACACGCTGTTCAACACGTGGTTCAATTCCTGGGGCGGAAAGCTCGACGCAGCCAACCCGCCCGTGCAAGCGATTGAAGTAACGCCCGACAAAAAGGTCGTGTGGGCACTCCGCTCTTGGTCCGCTCCGGCCGATCTCGGCCCGGCGACGACGATCCAAGTTTTGGACGAAGCCGAGGCACCGGAGAAGGTGACGTTTGGGGGGATAAAGTAACGGCACATCATTACAGTCGTGATAATCGCGATTCGCTCAGACAAAACCAACGGACCGTTTGCACTGCGTCGCGGAGCGACTCGCGATAGTAGCCAGGTGTTTTAACACCCGGCATTCGCGGTTGTCCCCAGCGATTGCCTCGCGTCGCGAGGCCTGACATTCGCCGGGCGATGATGGCAAGTTTTTCCTCACTGCTGAGGTAGTCGCCGATGTCGTGGTAATAGATTTCACAATTACCGCTTTTCGCTGGATTTTTGATGAAGAGAGTGATGGCGATGCCTGCGCGGCTGCCAGACCCAAAGAGCTTGCCGCCTTCCATGCGGGAAGTTTCACCTGATGTCCGCTGATTTCCACGAAGATTGAAGACGTAGATGCTTGTAAACTCGTCGGCAAGGCTAACGCGAAGGCCGTCCATATTGTTCTTGTCAATGAAAGAGCCGTTGGTGACAAAGGCGACAATTCCCTTGTCGGCGATGCGGTCGCTGGCCCAGCGAATAGCGCGGATGTATGAATCGTAGAGATTCTTCACCAGTTGAGAATTAGATCGAGCCGCGTGGGTGGAGCGGATTCGCGCATCGAGCGTCGGATACTTAAGATTCTTGTTGTTGTCGTTTTCGCTATCCTGTTGGGCCGAATAGGGCGGGTTGCCGATGACAATGCGGATGGGGCTTTGCTTCTGACGCTTCACGCGGCGGTTGTTCTCCGGGAACATTTTTTCCTCCGTCTTTCCCTTGGCTTCGGCAAGTTGAAACGTGTCGGTCAGAACGATGCCCTCGAAAGGGATGGATTGGGGTAGGGAAGACCGATTGACTCGGTCTCCCCTCCCGCCAAAGCGGACGTGCGGGTCTCCCGCATCCGGCTTTCCGTTGGATGGTCTTTTACCTCTGAGAGGATTGAACGGCCGAAGCATGGGCAGTCTT
>JAYUFG010000159.1:0-6248 GCA_043738845.1 Planctomycetaceae bacterium | reverse complement strand
TCGCCGAACGATGCGAAATATCCGCCAGAACCTGTTTTTCGCGTTGATCTACAACGCCCTGGGAGTTCCGATTGCGGCAGGCATCCTCTACCCGATCTCCCACCATCTGCTCCTGAATCCGATGATCGCTGCTGCCGCCATGAGTTTCAGTTCCGTTTCGGTCGTGGGCAATGCGCTGCGGCTCCGCAAGTTGTCGTTGTAAACTCATTCGGGCGATACGCGAACCACGGCCTCACCCAGTAGCCGCACATGGTCACGCAAAGATTGCTCAACCTGTTGCGATATGACGCTCGCGGATTCCACGGAGAGCAAGGGATCGACGCTAATTTCAACATCACCGTAAACTCTGTGGCCGATCCAGCGCGCACGGACGCTCTTGACCCCACGGACCCCCGGCACATGCGTCGGGGCGTGTTCAAGTTCAGCAAGAATTTCAGGTTCGATCCCGTCGATGAGACGTATCCACACAGACGTTGCGGCGTCCTTCACGATGAACAAGATCGCGATTGTGATTAGGATGCCAACGATTGGGTCAAGAATCGGGAATCCGAACCAAACCCCAAGTACGCCGATAAGTACGGCTAGGCTTGTGAAGCCATCGACCCTTGCGTGGTGCCCGTCCGCGATGAGAGCGGCTGAACCAATCTCCTTGCCTATACTGATCCGGAATACCGCGACCGCCTCGTTCCCAATGAACCCGACGATAGCGGCGGCGGCAACCCACCAAAGATTACCAACGGGTTGTGGATGGATTATCTTACTCACCGACTCCCAGAAGGCGACACAAGCCGAGAAAAAGATGATGAGAACTATGCCAACTCCGGCCACATCCTCTGTTTTTCCGTACCCGTAAGTGAAGCGGCGGCTCGCCCCACGCCTTGCCAAGGCGAAGGCAATCCAGAGCGGAATGCTGGTTCCGGCATCTGCGAAGTTATGAATCGTGTCTGCCAGAAGGCCCACAGAACCGGAGACGAGTACGATGATAAGTTGGAACGTCGCGGTAATGGCGAGACCCACGAGCGAGATTTTAAGTGCCCGGATTCCCTTCTCATGGCTCTCCATTGTCGCGTCCACCTTATCAGTCACGCTATGCGAATGCGCGAAGGTGCCACGCAGCCAACCGAGTAATCCAGTGCCATGACTATGCCCACCCGGTCCGTGGGAATGACCTTCCTCAGTAAAACTGGACTCGTAAATTCGTTTCTGACCATCCTTTTCGACGTTGACGGCGACATTAAACTCGTGCGGCTCGGGAATGTCGGAGGTCGATTGCAAGAAGCTGGCGCGAGATGCAAAAGTAAAAGTCTGCTTCGTGCCATCTGGTCGTAGCGTGTCAAGCGTGACTTCGATACTCTCCGGCACGCCTAGCGGTTTCCTTTCCTGATCGAAGAAATAGAGCCGAAAGTGAGGTGGTACGCCTCGCTCGTATACGCTGAGTTCGACTAGGCCATCGTCCATTCCGACCAATGGCCCGCCGTGCGGCCCGTGTCGTTTTTGATCTGCGTTCATATCGTCTTCTCCCTCAGAGGGCCACAATGATCACAGGTACTTCGTGATTTCCTTGAACTCTTCGAGCGATTTGTGGGCATGCGGCCCTTGGCGATGCACCGATTCGTCGAGGCAATGATCGATGTGGTCGTGGATAAGCGTCTTTTTCGCCTGAGCGACAGCACTTTCAACGGCATGGAGCTGCTGAGCGAGTTCCAGACATGGCCTACCGGCTTCGATCATCGCGATGGTTGCGTTCAAGTGCCCGACGGCTCTCTTCAGCCGCTTGATGATGGCCGGATGCGTCTCGTGTAGATGGTGTTGTTCGTCGTGCTTTGCCATCCCCATATCCTATCCACCTGGAGGGGATACGTCAACGAACTGACTGAATCATTCTGGAGGGTATTCCGGCTTGGCACGGGCGACTGGATCAAGCATTGCCAGCCAGCAACCAGCATGAATCGCAACTTTGCTCATTCGCGGGAAAAACGCATGCCGTAGTGCCAGGGCGGTAAATCGATTGTTGGCCCCACTTTCTGCAACCCAGTCTCTAGTGCCCAATTCACGATTTGATCCGCCTCGGGCCGAATCTTGAGAGCGGGACCGCGCGGCGTCACAATGTCACGCCGCCAGTGAATCACCAGAACTTCCCCACCTTTGCGGAGAGCGTTCCGTGCATGATGTAACAGGGTAACGGGTTGTTCGCAATGCAGAATGTTGAACAACAGCACAACGTCCACTGAGACGCCAAAGCCCCGTTCCATAACATCGCACACATCGGAAACAATTCGTAGTCCTGCTCCCCGCTCAACGGTTCGTCCAACCATCGCCGGATCAACATCGAACGTGTAGAGTGTGCCGCTTATCGCCTGGGCAACCGGAATGGAAAACGTGCCGTAGCCACAACCTAACTCGGCAACATCATGGAACCGGTCGATGCCGAGTTCCGACAAAATGAGCGGCACGTCAAAAAGTGCTTCCCAAAATGCTTCGTCGGGCATTCCGCTTTCGCGAATTTTCATGAGATTACACTGAGCTAGGCGAATAGTCTTCGCAAAGTCGGGGGTCCAACCATCGACGAAATCGCAATAAAAAACCCACGTCACGAGGGGCAGGATCGTGACATGGGCGTTGTGCGGGGGGACGAATCCCCCTGACACCATAGTTATCGGTTCTGGCTGTGGGTATGTCAACTGACTTGCAGCAACTTGCAGCAGTTGTTGCAGCGACCCCGTAAAACCCCGTGGAATTGACGGTACGCCGTGGAAACGGTAGAATTGGTTTTTCGGCTGGAAGTCTAAGCGGCATAAGCATTTTCGACCGTTCGTCGGCCCTGACTGGGGGTCAAGAGGTCGCAGGTTCAAATCCTGTCGCCCCGACTAGATTATAAGTCTTTACATAGTAACGACTTACACAACAGACGCCTCGGCGTCTGTTGTCGTTTCTGGGCGGCCGGAGATACCTTTGGAGATACCTTTTTGGCATCGAATGGTACATTTTCGTACTCGTTTTTCCATCCGATTCAACCAGTTTCACCGCTCGAAGGATTTTTAGGGTCAGCACTTCAATGGGGCCGCAGTCTTTCAACTGCACACAGCGATCAATATGGTCGTGTTATTTTCTACCGTCACACTGACCGTTTTTGTGTGCTCAACGCCCGAAGGCATCATTGATGAGGGCACCGCAGGCATGACCGGCCCACGGTGTCGGCTGATCCTCGTCGCCGAAGCTCAGGCGAGGGTCGTCGTTGATAATCATCTGTCGCGTCAGCGAGTGTCGGCTGATCCTTGTAGAGCCGACGCTCAGGCGACGCTCAGGCGACGCTCTATCCTTAGCTATGGCCCGTACCATTAAAATTGCAACATTGCAATTGCCCTGAATTGAGTTTTTGGCGACAGCTCGCATTTAACGACGGAAGTTCGTCAGCGGGTAGTG
Organism: Planctomycetaceae bacterium; assembly: GCA_043738845.1. Classification (GTDB taxonomy): domain Bacteria; phylum Planctomycetota; class Planctomycetia; order Pirellulales; family DASRSE01; genus DASRSE01. The sequence goes on along the minus strand of JAYUFG010000159.1, from coordinate 2,825 downwards.
GACGCAGTCCAGCAGGGCCTACCGCTCGGTCAAGTGGCGACGAGACATGGTGTCAACCGGATCACCGTTTTTCGTTGGGTGCGGCGGGCCACCTCGCGCGGCGAACAGGGCCTACAACGCACCCCTGACTCTCACTTGTTTTTCTTCATCGTCGGCTGAATGAAATTTTCGTCCACGACCGGACCGACGGGCAGCACGATACGACCGGGGTTCGTGTCGTTCGCGAGATCCGCTTTGGGATCGATTTTCTTACCGTCCGCACCAACGATCTGTAGGGTTCCATCGTTCTTTTCAATTCCGGCGATGACGAATTCCATGCCATCTTTTCGGAAGAACGTGGCTCGCACCGGCATCCAACTGCGCACGGGAGCAGTTTTACCGCCCGACAGTAGTCCTGCCCCGTTGATCGCTTTCACGGCGATACTCTTCGTTGAGATCGTCGCGGTCGTGCTGTCCAGGATGAACGACTGGACCGGCAACATCTTCACAAACGGTCCGTGAAAGTTTTCCGGTGGTTCGTACATGACCGGCGTGCGAGCTATTTCGTTTCCTTCGGCGATGATCGCATATTGGGCCACGCCCGATTCAATATCGACAACCGGCGTCCATTCGATGGTCGTGCGGCCGTTTTTTGTCGTCACCCGCACGTCAGTAACGTCGGGCGGAGGCGTCGAATCGAGCGGCTGAATGCCCGCTTTGGCGGTCACATCGATGAACTCACCGGCCGAATTTGTTATTTTCACTCCCTGCAACGCGTCGACATTGGTGAACTTGGACAAGGCGATATACGAGTTCAACCCGACCTCGAGCGCACCATCGGGCGACACGACATGGTCCAGGGCATGCGTCCGGCCGACTTTGAGAGCCGTCTTCACTCCCTTGATATTGCAGTGCGAAGTCACGCCGTCGCCGTTGAGCGAAATGCCGACATGTTCGCCGCTGACGCCAGTGTTGTCGATTTCGATGTGGCTCACCGCCAATGCCCCGCGCGAGCCGACATCGACGAGTGCTAATGAGCCACCCTTGGTACCGGCCTTGACGATGCGGCAATTTTGAATGAGGTGCGATTGTCCACCGCGGAGAAAGATCGCCTCGCCACCAATCTTTTCAAACAGGCAATTGTGGATTGCGACCTGACCGTTGGGTTGGGGATTCGGACGGAGGTCGATCGCCCGTTCGGACAGGTTGCGGAAGGCACAGTTGGTGATGTCGAGCTTATCGATGTTTAACCCCTTCGCGCCGTTTTCGCCTTTCCATTCTCCTTGGGGGTCGAGATTCCAGCCAAAACCATTTTTGGCGTTCGTGAACTCGCAATCTTGATAGACCTGATTTTGCGTGGCGTGCAGATTGATGCACGTCTCGGCTTGGCCGTCGAATTTCACGCGGATAAAATCGGCCGGATCTTGAATTTGCGAACCTCCTTCGCCAACTTGATAATTTACGCCGTACCGCCCTCCTTTCACCGTGAGATTGCGAAAGCCGTCGAAGGCTCTTTGGGCGCAGTCGATATTTGCGGGCCAGACGAGAATCGTGCGATCCATGCCAGCCCCGACGATTCGCCCCTTGCGAAGGGTTTTATTAAATGAATATGTACCCGGCCCGAGATAGATCGTCGCCTCGACTTTCGGATCGGTCTTATTCTTCTTTTCTTTTTTTTCGGTCAGGTCGAGTTGCTCGAGGGCGACGGCGATTTCGTCTCCTGATTTACCCGAAAAGTCGCGATACTGTGGAGGCCAAGCGCGAATATCCGGCAGCGGAATTAGCGTCGGGCGAACGATATTCGGTCCCAACAGGGGATAGATAAACGATTCGCACGCCGCCGCAGTAAAGTGCTGAAAGCCCTCTTTTCGCATGAGTGACACGTTTTGAAAGTCACAGAAGTTCGCCGACAGTACGCCCGAGTGGCAAACCCATTCTTGAAAGAAAGGATCGCGGGCAATCGTCCCGGTGGCATAGTGCAGGCCGGGCAACCACTGCTTGCGGCCGATGTCCCAGTTTTTGTAGTTGCCCTGGGCGATGAGTCGATTTCGTTGTCCGCCGAGACAAAACGCCGCGCCGCGAAAGGTCGCCGCTTGCTGATCCGAGTGCCCCAATTCCTCGCCCGCCGCATACGGAACCTTGACCGGCGTTGCAATATAAGCGTTGTTGTTGGATTCCCCTGCGGCACCAACCCCCGTGCAGAGTACAGTGAAATCAATGGTCTGATCCGTTTTGACAATCGGATCGGCCCAGACGTTGTACTCGGTATTGAGATGTGCGAAGGTCATGCCCGTCCCGCGAATGAATTGATAAGGGGTCCAGGCCCGTTGCCCCCATACGATCGGACTAATGACATACGTGCCATAGCCGTTGCCGACGGGATTGGTGGCGTTCACCCGGAGCGCAGGCTCCCAATCCATATCCCAGCGTTTTTCAATTCCAACGTAGCCCGAGATTGGTTTGTGAATCGTGACGGCGCGCACGAACCCCTGCAATTGCATTTGGGGAAGTTTGCCATTGTCGAGATTGTGGGCGGGCCACAGCAAATTACCATTGTAGTAAAAGGTCACCGCGTCAGAATGAATGAGTTGAGTATTCGGGCCGGTCGATTTATAGAAGACGGTGCGTTCCAGCTTGCCGACGTGCTGGATGAATTTCTTGGGCGTGTGATAAAAGAATGAGCAACCGACGACGTCGGCCGATAACTCCCATTGAGCCTCACCGCCGATAAACTGTAGGTCTTCCAATTTCTTTGTTACCAAGATCGGTTCCTTGTCCGTCGTGTCAAAGACGATGGCATCGCCCGGTTTGGCGGCACCGACCGCAGCAGCATGAGAGGGGTACTG
>JAYUFG010000158.1:0-16701 GCA_043738845.1 Planctomycetaceae bacterium | reverse complement strand
AAGTGAAACCAGGTTCGTAGGTCAGGTTTATGACGTGACGAATGTGGCGGTTGCGTTTGAGATTGGTCACCGCCCAAAGTAAAATCGGGAAGTTATTTCGGTCCAATTCCTAAGTACCCCTCCTCCAGACGGGGCCGTCAAAAGTTTGACTGGAGTGCAAAGCCCGGGTCGCAAACTGCGCCTGTGGGTTTTTTGTGTGCTGGTAGGCAGGCCATCGGAAATCCGCATTGCGTGCGTTCGGGCGAATCAGGCTGATTCCGCTTGCTCCGCCAAATACTGGCTCCTATAATTCTGTCAGCCATCGTTGCAAGAGTCTAAAGGTAGTAGGTCAGGCCTGTGGCCTGACAATTCGTCGTCGATTGGTTTTCGGGCTGCACGCCTGACCTACAAGTTTTCGCTCCCTTTCTGACACGGAGTTTTCTCATGTCCCGCTCGCTCGTAATTTCGCTGGTCGTTGTTCTATCGGGCATGTTGGCATTGCCGTTTAGGTCCTTAGCCGACGGGCCGAATGTCAAAACGCCCCCGGCGTCAAAGAAAGCGGACAAAAATGCCGCCGATAAGAACACTTCTCCCAAGGAAAAGGAAGCTGCCGACGCGGCCAAGAAAAAGAAAGATGACGACGAGTACTACGAGTTGTACAAGTCGTTCGCCGATTCGCTTGATCAGATCGAACATAATTACGTAAAGGACATAAGCCGTCGCGAACTGATGGAGGCGGCCATTCGCGGGATGCTCACCAAGCTCGATCCCTACAGCAGTTACATCGGCCCCGAAGACCTCTCTGGCTTTAAGACTGCCGTCGAAAGTCAGTTTGGCGGAATTGGCATTCAGGTTTCCACCGAGTCGGGACAGATCAAGGTTCTTAGCCCGCTGATGGATACGCCCGCCTATCGCGCTGGAATCCGAGCGGGCGACCACATTATCAAGATCGAGGGGAACCCGACCGACGGAATGGCCATCGACGACGCCGTGAAAAAGCTGAAAGGCGAAGTCGGTACGAAGGTCACGTTCACCATCCAACACGCTGGCTCCAAGAAAGAGGAAACCGTCACCGTCAAACGTGAGATCATTCAATTGGAAACCGTTCTCGGAGATCGTCGGAGCGACGACGATCACTGGGACTTTATGTTCGATGCCGACAAGAAAATCGGCTACATCCGCATCGCGTCGTTCAGCCGCGACACCGCCCGCGACGTCAAGCGGGCACTCGAAAAACTGCAAACGCAAAAAGTTCACGGGCTGGTTCTTGACCTTCGCAACAACCCGGGCGGACTGTTGACCTCGGCCGTTGATATTTGCGATTTGTTTGTCCCGGACGGTGTGATCGTCAGCACCGAGGGACGCAACTCGCCGAAAAGAGTTTGGGAAGCACACAAGGAAAAGAAATTCGACACGGTTCCCGTGGCGGTATTGGTCAATCAATACAGCGCGAGCGCGAGCGAGATTGTTTCGGCCTGTCTTCAAGATCACAAGCGGGCGGTCGTGATCGGCGAACGGACCTGGGGCAAGGGAAGCGTGCAGAACGTGATTGAACTTGAAGATGGCAAGAGTGCGTTGAAACTGACAACTGCCGGTTATCTCCGTCCCAGCGGGCGAAATATCCATCGCTATCCGGGTGCCAAGGATACGGAAGAGTGGGGCGTCCAACCAAACGAGGGTTACGAAATCAAGGTTTCCGACGGCGAACTGGGTCGCATGATGCAAATTCGTCACGACCGCGACATGGTCCTCTCCAAGCGCAAGGGCGACGCGAAAAACGACAAACCCGATGCGACGCCCGCAGTGACTCCCGAATCTCCCAAAACTTCGGAAGAAAAGCCGAAGGAGTTTGTGGACCGCCCATTGCAAAAAGCGATGGAATATCTTTCGAGCGAACTAGCGAAGGTGAAATAACATTTCGGAAAGTGCTCTTCGGACCGAGGCAATTCTCGACCTAGCGCATAAAACAGGGGGCTGACGCCCTTAACATTGCCCGCAGCTCTATTCGATTGCAGTTGGCCGGGTTAAGGGCGTAAGCTCGCCGTTCGGCGTGGAGATTAAAGGAACAACATGGCGAATTTACTTCCGCTCGCTGGCCAGCGAATCTTGATGTTCGTGGACGACATCTACGAAGACCTCGAACTGTGGTACCCCAAACTGCGATTGATCGAAGCCGGGGCAAACGTCGTTGTCGCCGGACTGAAAGCAAACCACAAATATGCAGGCAAGCATAGTTATCCCTGCGTCTCGGACGCCGCGATTGCTGATATGAACGCGGCCGATTTTCACGGTCTCGTGGTGCCCGGCGGTTTTATGCCCGACAAATTGCGACGCGATCCGAAGGTGCTGCAACTCGTTCGCGACTTTGCCAACCACGGAAAGCTCGTCGCCGCGATCTGTCATGGCGGTTGGATTCCCATTTCCGCCAAGGTCTACTCGGGCGTTCGCGTTACGGGTTCACCGGGAATCAAGGACGATTTAATCAATGCGGGCGCGATTTGGAAAGACGCCGCCGTAGTCGTGGATCGCCACTTTGTTAGCAGCCGCAAGCCCGACGACCTGCCCGACTTTTGTCGTGAGATTATTTCCGTTTTGGCCGCTGCGAAGCCGGGGGGTACTTCGAAGGCCGTTGCGAAGTAGTCGGTCGAGCGGGCGGACTTTTGCCGCGCGGACCAGACGGTGCTGGCTTTCGCCCCTGCGGAGGGCGAACGGGGGGTGGATTAGCGTTATCGCCTTCACCGGTGATCTCGAACAAAAATCGACTTGGTTCGCTGTCGCGCGGCTTGCCCCACTTCATTCTCGTGAGAGCCATCGTCATCGTCAGGCGATCTTGCGCTCGCGTGATTCCGACGTAACACAACCGACGTTCTTCGTCGATGGCCTTCGGTTGTTCATCTTCAATCGCGACCGACCGATGATGGGGCAACAGCCCTTCCTCCATGCCAACCAAATAAACTTGCTTGAACTCCAGACCCTTCGCGCTGTGCAGCGTCATCAAGGCAATCGCATTGCGGGCAAGCTGCGATTCCTTATCATCCTTTTCATCGCGACCGTCGAGCGCGACCGAGTCCAAAAAGTCCGGCAGCGTTGGTTCCTTCGCCTTTTTGACGTAGGAACCCAGTGCGTTGACGACTTCTTCCACGGCCGCCCAACGTGATTGTTGCTCAATCGGTTCTTTGTAGAGCTTGGCAAGTTCGTCTTGATAATGAATTTGCTGGATCAGGTCCGATACCACAATCAGCGGTGAATCTGTTTTCAGCCGTTCTGCCGAATGCTCGATCAACTTGCGAAAGCGGTCCATCGACTCGGCGGCGGGTGCGGTGATCCCCTTGATCGTTCGCGCGGTGGGCAAAACATCCCATACGGCGGTTCCATTCGCCACGGCTGTATCGAGCAGCTTTTGCACGGTCGCTTGTGCGATGCCACGGGCGGGGGTGTTGATGATCCTGAGCAGTGAAACTTCGTCGCGAGGATTCGCCAGCACCTTGCAATAGGCCAAGATGTCGCGGACTTCCTTGCGGTCGTAAAACGACATTCCGCCGACGAGGATATAAGGGAGCTTCGCCCGGCGAAGCTCGACTTCAAACGCCCGCGGCTGTTCGTTCGTGCGAAAGAGGATCGCAAAATCGCGAGCGTCGGTGCCGGGAATTTTCAAACGGGTCGCGATATCGAGAACGACCTGTTCCGCTTCAAGCGTCTCGTCGGGAAACTGCATGATCTGCGGTCGCTCACCGCCTTTACGAGCCGCCCGCAATACCTTGTCATGTCGATGTTTGTTGTGGGCAATCACGCGATTGGCCAAAGTCAAAATCGCTTCGGTCGAGCGATAGTTGTCCTCCAGTCGGACGACTTTCGCGTCGGGCCAATCTTTGTGAAAGCGGAGAATGTGTTCGACTTCCGCCCCGCGCCAACCGTAAATTGATTGGTCGTCGTCGCCCACCACGCACAGATTGCGATGGAGCGACGCGAGTGCTTTCACGATTCGATACTGGCTGCCGTTGGTGTCTTGATACTCGTCCACCAACAAGTGATCGAGCCGTTGCGACTCTTGAAACTTCACCTGCGGAAAGCGTTGAAACAAATCCTCGGTGAGCAACAAGAGATCGTCGAAATCAACCGCACCGGCCGCCCTAAGTGCATTTTGATAACGCCGATAAACCATCGCGGCCAAATGCTCTTTGTCGGTCTTGGCTTGAGAAGCGGCCGCGTCGGGCCGAACGCAACTTGATTTCCAGCGACTGATGATGTTGAGTGCATCGCCGGGGCGAAGCGATTCGTTCGGGACTTTGATCTCGCGCAACGCACCGCGCACGGCCGACTCTTGATCTCCTCGGTCATAAATTGCGAACTGGGCCGGATAACCGAGTTGCGTAATATGCCGTCGCAAAATCCGCACGCACAGCGAGTGGAACGTCGAAATCTCTGGCTTCTCGGGCGGCTTCTTGCCGAGTAACGCGGCGGCCCTTTGCTGCATTTCCGTCGCCGCTTTATTGGTGAACGTCACGGCCAAAATGCGGCTCGGCCGGATGCCGTTTTTGATGAGATTCGCAATACGATACGTCACAACCCGCGTTTTGCCCGTCCCGGCACCAGCCAGCACGAGCAATGGCCCGGCGAGCGTGTTGACGGCGACTTGTTGAGGAGGGTTGAGGGACATGGGGGGAAGGGCAGAAGTCAGAATGCAAAATGATGAACAATCAACGATGTACGCGCCGCGCTGGCTTACGCCAAATCTTCCAAGATCATTCTAATCGCACTTGCGGCGGTGATGGCGGGGAGGGAGGGCATCATCTCACGCAGGCCAAGAACTTGCGATGGCTCAATCGGCAGATGGATGAACGCAGACTGCGTTTTCAAACCCATCTGCTCCGCCAGATAATGCGTGTAGTACATCACGGCGTTACAGAGATAGGTTCCAGCATGATACGACACCTGGGCCGGGATTCCTGCCCGACGTAATTTCGCCGACCAACTTGTCAGGGGCAGCGGCGTCCGAAAGGCAACCGGACCATCGGCCACAAGGGGCTGAAATTCGTCCGGAAGCTGTTGGCTCGAACCACCAATGTTCACCGCGATCTGTTCGAGTTGAATTCGCGACGAACCGGGTGCTTGGCCCAAATGCAACGCGACGTCGTAGTTCGTCTGCAAATCCTCACGCAGCCGCCGCTGCACCACTTGAAACTCGACCGGATAAAGCCGCGTCGTAATCGTCGGGAAAGGTGGGCGATCCTTCAACAGTTCCACCAGGGCTAGCCAACTCGCATTCGACGTCCAGCGGTCATACGGTTCAAAGGCTGTGATCAAAACCGACGCCATGCGGAACACGATCAAAAAGAAATGTAGGTCAGGCCTGCGGCCTGACAAGAAACCGGACTCCGCTATTTGTCAGGCCGCAGGCCTGACCTACGACTGATGAACGACATTGGAAAACAAAATCACTCCGTCGGCGGGGCGTTCGCCGGAAACCCCAATTGCGAAAGGACATGCAACATTCCGGTCAGGTGGGCCAAACGGGGACCGTAGCGATCGACAAACTCGCTCAGGGAATAGTCCCCCTCGCGAAGGTCTTCGACATTGTTATTGATCTCCGTCGTCATCGACGTGAGCATATCGGAATGAATTTGACCGAGTGATTGCACGGCCGTGCGACAGCCGCGGGCAAGCTGCGGATGTTCCTGTCGCCACTTCTTCAGTTCCGTGTCGCGCTGACGCTGCTGCTGGGTCGATTGACTGACGAGTTCTTCGAGCAACTCGTTTTGTCGATCCATCGCGGAAAGAATCTCGCGCAAAACCTGCGTTTGCTCTAAGCCGACCGGATGAACCGGAGTGGGAGCAGCCGCCGGATTCGAAGTAATATCGACCTGGGTGTAAAGCGGGATCGGACGGACGTTTTGGCTCATAGCGTTGGGCTTCCAAAATGCTCGATCAAGATAACTTGCTTTATTCTAGTCAAAGCCACACTTTAGGCCAGTGTCCGGCGACGGAACTTGAGCCAATCCCACAATTTTTTGCCGCCGATTCTTACGGTTTGACCGCTTTCACCGCCGCCACTGCCAGCACCCCCCCTAAAGTCGGTAAAGTTTCTCACCCCGGACGCCCGATTCTCTCTCAATGGCCAGGGACTCAAAAGGTCTCCCGCCACACATCCAGAACGACATTTTATTGAAGACAGGATGACTTTGATGGGTGGTGAAGGCGGAAAAGGAGTCGCGACACTGGGGTTCTTGTCGGTCGTTGAGCATGAAACGCTCGGTTTATTTGGCGGGCTGTTGATCCTGAACGGGTCGGGGCGGCCCATCGAGTTTCATTGCACGGCCCCGATCAAGCCCAGCCGCGCCCAACAAATACTCTACGGCCCGACGCTCGAACCTTACATGTATGGCGAGCAGATCGGCTGGAGCCTGTTGAAAAAAACGAACGTCGAGCCGCCCCTCGTGTTGACGGACGTGCGGGCTGTTCTGGCCGTTCGCGATTTCGTCGAGATGCCCGTCGTGCTGGTGGTCAATCGTCGTGCGACGGTCGAGGGGCGACTATTCCATCACGGCGTCAATCAATTGACGGCCGAAGGAACGCGGCTCGAAGATCAAGCCCGCGCGACGGCGATCCTGAGTGACCTACCGGAGTCGTTCGATTTATTCGAACCATTCGGCCGGATCCACGAAGCGATTCAAGAGGCACAGAAGGTAGGACGGGCGGCGTAGGATTAAAATCGTCTGGTATGTTAGCGGGCCAACGGCCCAGTCATTCGCTGGGAGACGGACTGGGCCTTCGGCCCGAAATCAAGGCAGCAACAATTAGTTTGGTCGAACGGCATAATTCAAAGTACACGCGGCATCCTGCCGCGTTGATTAAGCGGCAGGATGCCGCTTGTACTTTGGAATCAATTACCACGGTGTCACGCATGGATGCGACCGACGGAACATGGAGTTGGCACACCGACACGACTCCGTCGCGTGTTTCGTCGAACACCTGCACCATCGAAACCACGACCTTTCCACAAGTGGCCGTCGGTGTTGCTTCTTTCGTCCTGCGCACGCCGAAGTTCAAGGTCCAAAGTTTCTTGTTCGCGGAACAAGCTCCGCTGAACTCGCTCTTCGCAACGCCCGCCGCTCCGGCGACGATCGCGATTTCAATACCGTCCGACACTCAGAATACTGCGACCGATGCTACAACACCGAGCGAAAACGCCACATCGGAAAACACCGCACCGCAAAAGTTCACGCGCTTCAAGCCGCCCAGCGACGTGATCAAGCTGCAAGATCGCCTGTCCTATATTCTACAACCGTCGCTCGAAACGCTCCTCACGACCGATGCCTTGGGCTTTCCGTTTCGACCATTTCCTTATCAGTTTGAGGGAATCGCGTTTTTGTACCCGCGAGTTTCGGCCGTCTTGGCCGACGAGATGGGGCTCGGCAAGACGATGCAGGCCGTCACCGCGATCCGAATGCTGCTCCACGCTGGCGAGTTGCGGTCGATCCTCCTCATCTGTCCCAAACCGCTCGTGACCAATTGGAAACGCGAGTTCGCACTCTGGGCACCCGAAATCCCTATTGCGATTATTGAAGGGGACCAAACCAAGCGGGCGTGGCAGTGGCAACTGGCCGATGTGCCGGTCCGCATTGCTAACTACGAAGTTGTCAATCGCGACCGCGACGTGCTGAACATTCCCGACGTCCGATTTGACTTGGTCGTTCTCGACGAAGCCCAGCGAATCAAGAATCGTTCATCCACGACGAGCGAAGTCGTTCGCTCCATCGACCGCGACAGAAGTTGGGCCTTGACCGGAACGCCCGTTGAAAATAGTCCCGAAGATTTGATCGGCATTTTTGAGTTCACCGCTCCGGGCCACCTGCACGAGTCGATGAAACCGCGGCGGCTGGGTCAAGTGGCCAGCGACTTTGTGTTGCGACGGACGAAGGACAAAGTCCTGACCGAACTGCCGCCGAAACTGTTTCGCGATGCCGAAATTGAACTTACGCCCGAGCAGCGACAGACGTATCAAATGGCCGAGGACGAAGGGGTCTTGCGGCTGACCGAGATGGGCGAATCGGCGACGATTCAACATGTGTTTGAACTCGTCCTGCGGCTGAAACAGATTTGCAATTTTGACCCGGCGACCGGCGAGAGCGCGAAGTTTGAACGCCTCGCTGCGGACTTGGAAGAAGTCGCCGCCAGCGGTCGCAAGGCGATCATTTTTAGTCAGTGGGTCAACACGCTGCAAATTCTCAGCGAGCGGTTGCAGCCGTATAAACCGCTGGAATATCACGGCAAAATCCCGTCGTCCAAACGGGACGCGATTATTCAACAGTTCAAAGACGATCCCGACCGCCACGTGATTTTGATGAGCTACGGAGCGGGCGGCGTGGGGCTCAATTTACAGTTCGCTGAGTATGTCTTTCTTTTTGACCGTTGGTGGAATCCGGCGGTGGAGGACCAAGCCATCAATCGGGCACATCGAATCGGCGCGGCTGGTCCCGTCACGGTGACGCGATTTCTGGCCCAGCAAACAATCGAGCAACGCATTCACGAAATCTTGGAAGAAAAACGCGAACTGTTTGACACGATCTTTTCCGGTGCCGAACCACACAAGCATCTGGGCCTCACGCAGCAAGAAATCTTTGGCCTGTTCAAGCTCCGCAGCCCCCACGTCACGCTCGACAACGCTGCCGCATAGGGCCCCCGTTCCAATATCACTTTTCGCACGCTCACACCGTTTAGCAACGACGCACAGCGGAGCGTTTTCTTTAGTCCTACCAAATCACTTTGGCGATATTACGTTTTTTTTCCCGGTCGTCGTTGCGGCGCGGCGGTTGTAGGGTCGTCGGGCCAGGAATGTTTCGGATAACGGCGGCGAAGTTCCTTGCGAACCTCGCTGTAGGTGTTTCGCCAAAACGACTCCAGGTCCGACGTTACTTGTTGCGGTCGCATGTTCGGTGCCAACAGGTGCATCAACACGGCGATTCGACCACTCGCCACTCGCGGCGTATGCTGCATCCCGAAAATTTCTTGAATGCGGACGGCCATGACCGGCGGCTTGCCCGGCTCATATTCGAGCGTGATCGCACTTCCGCTCGGGACGGTCAATCGCTCCGGGGCTTCCCGCGCGATCGCCTGAATTTGCTGCGAGGTGAGCAACGACTGCACGGCGGGTGTTAGCGGTGCGCGGCGGACTTCTTCGAGCGAGCGACAACCGCGGCACAACTGCGGCAACAACCGGCGAATTGGCTCGTTGCCCAGGTCCGGCAAGTTCAACTCGGGCATCCACTTCGCCAGCGACTGCACCCGCGCGAGATAGTTTACGCCCACCTCGTCCTGACAAAAATGAGCATCAAGCCTTTCGGCGGCGGCCAACTCCAAGAGCGGGCCTGCATCGAAATCGGCCGGGACATTAGTCGCCGCCTCGTCCAACACCAAATCAAAAAACCGCGTGCGGCGATACGCGACCACTCGCTGCCGGTCCGGGTCATACTCGACTTCAACGGTCGTGGTGAGGTCATGTTGCGGTAGCCAATCGCGTTCAATCGCAGAGGCTTGCCGCACGAGCGACTCGGCCTTGCCCGCGTCTTCTAAATCGACACACACAAACAGTGGCGCGTCGCGAACGGCACTTTGCTCGTGCAACTTCACGCCACGCCCGCCGACCATCACCGCCCGCCGACCGGTTGCATCGCGTCGGCGAGCGAGGCGGTCGGCAAATGCGGCGAAGATTGCCCGACAGGTGGCTTCGTCTGGATCAGGACCGGGCGATGTCGCGACCGATGCGTTTGGCGAGATTTGCTTATCTGCCGATTCACCCATCGCCTGTACTTCTCGAACGAGTTGATCGCGGGCACGAAAGATGAACCTTGCCCCGTTGTTGTCGAGGGTACCGAGTTCACCCGGTCGAGTCCGATGGCGTTCAAAATCCTCGAGCGCAATGGCTCGGTCGAGGACGTCCGAGTGAGAGGCGTGCTGCGCAGATCGTGGACTGTTGCCGCGCGACCGGGAGAACGGATCACGTTCTGATAATAATGCCGCGACCAATGCGGTTCGCTCGACGTGGCCCAGGCGAACCCCTTCACACAATAGCCGAGCGATTCGCGGTTGCACCGGCAAGCGGCCCATTCGTCGTCCAAGTTCTGTGATTCCTTTCTCGTCCGTTGCATCCAATTGTCGCAACAAAGTCAATGCCTGATCCAGCGATTCGTTCGGTGGTGTTTCGTACCAAGGAAACGTGGCGACGTCCGTTTCGCCCCAGCACAAGAGTTCCAATAGCGCGCCGGATAACTCGACGCGGGCGATTTCCGGTCGTTCATGCTCAGCCAACGCACGTTGCGTTTGCTCGGTCCACAAGCGAAGACAAACGCCCGGCGCGGTGCGGCCCGCGCGGCCTGCCCTTTGATCGGCAGAGGCTTTGGAAATACGCGAGAGATCGAGCCGATTCAGCCCTAGGGCGGGATCAACTCGCAAAATTTTTGCCCAGCCGGAATCAATGACACCGGTGATGCCCGCGATGGTAACGCTCGTTTCCGCAACATTTGTGGCGAGGACGATTTTTCTTCGCGGGCCGGGTTGCAATACGGCCTGTTGCTGATCGAGGGGCAGGTCGCCGTACAATTCCAGCAAAGCAATGTTGTTCGTGTTGGCCAACGATTGTAGTTCGCTGGCCGTGCGGCGGATTTCACCCACCCCCGGCAGAAACGCCAGAACATCGCCCGACGTTTGCGAAAGGATTTGCGAAACGCCCGCCACCATTTGCTCCGGCAACGGCGAGCGGTCGTCAAAGCGAGCGTATTGAATTTCAACGGGATGGAGCCGCCCGGCACTTTCAATGCGGGGACAATCGCCGAGGAATTTCGCGATCGGCAACGGGTCGAGCGTGGCCGACATGACGAGCAGTTTCAAATCGGGCCGCACCTCTTGCTGCAAGCGTCGCGCGATGGCGAGAGCCAAATCAGCGTCGAGCGTTCGTTCATGAAACTCGTCGAACACGATCGCGCCGACCTGTTCCAGCAAAGGATCGTCGTGCAAACGTCGCAGGAACAAACCTTCGGTCATCACGAGAATTCGCGTTTGACGACCGCTGCGCCGGTCGAACCGAACATGATAGCCGGTCTCTCCGCCGAGTACCGTTTCCCGCTCGTGCGAAATTCTGGCCGCTGCCGCAACGGCCGCCAGCCTTCGCGGTTGCAACAGGACGACTTGCCCCTTTCCGGCGAGTCCCGCATCGAGCAAGGCGGGCGGAACACGAGTCGTCTTGCCCGCTCCCGTCGGTGCCCGCAGCACAGCGGCGTTTCCGTCGCGCAAGGCGGCGATGATTTGCGGCAAGACTTCGTCGATGGGGAGCGGAGACAACCGCATGAGGCGACCGCTGTTGAGATTCGTGAACTACTTCGCTGCCTCAGGTGCTTGCAAAAAATCTTTGAGCGGAACATCCGTCAATTCGCGGATTCCGGCGGCAACGCATTCCGCGTTCTTGGCCGCACCCGCCGGACTGGTGTGCGTGTGATCGGCCTCGGTGAAGTATTTGGTCTTGATCTCGGCGGGCGGCAGCGTGGCATAGTGGGCCATAATCAGCTTGTTCAGATGCAGGAACGGAACTTTTTCCGCTTTCGCGACTTCTTCCGACCAGGTGACATAATTACTCTTTTCGATGTCGCCGGGGGCGACTTGTTTTTCTGGGCAGTGCGGGATCGGCGAAAGAATAATCACGATCATCTGTTTTTCTTTCGCGTCGTGAATGTATTTTCGCAGGTACCAGCCGTAGGTATGGACCGTTTCTGTTTGTTTCGTGATTGGGTTGTTGATCTCTTTCGACTCGTCGCCGATGCCGCGAATACTACCGCGTGCCCGCTGGGCGTCGTCGAGCGGGCCGCTGTCGTTGTGACCCATTTGGACGACGACAAAATCGCCCGGCTTGGCGGCGGCGAGAATTTTATCCCAGCGTCCCTCGGTTTGAAAGGTGCGACTGCTTCGTCCACCGATGGCGTGATTCTCGACTTTGATTTTCGTTTTGTCGAACAGGCCCATGAGCGGATCGCCCCAGCCCTGCTGCCCCTTGGTCCCATTCTTGACGGTTGAATCTCCGACGATGAACAGCGTCGGGAGGGGCTTCGTCGGTTCATCGGCGGCGACCGCGATTTGGGTGCTACCGGTCGAGTACGCAATCGCCGTGACGAAGACCACGATGACGATGGGCGCGGTGGCAAAGGAACGCGGGAGGTGCGACATGGTGAGTCTTGAGTATAGGTCAGAGGTGGAAGTCTTAACTCGGCATTCTACCAAAAACGCCAAGGAATTCTGCCCTCTATTCGGAAAGGAGGGCAATTTGTGAGGGTGCCGGGGCTTACGCCGTTCGTAATTCACGTTGAATGGCGAGCGGAGAGCGTAAGTTCCCTGCATATTTCTTGCGACCTTATTCTTTTGCGGGTGGCGGCCTAAGCTACCTTATCGCGTTTTCGCCTGTGCCGCAGAGGCGATTATCGTGCCGTAGCGAGCGTGGAGCCAGCGACCGAGCGACGTTGCAACCCGTTCAACGCCGTGCGAATTCCATTGGGACGAATGGCGAGTGAACGGCGATTCATCTCCTTCCGCCAAGCCGGGCGACAAGTCATACACCGAGAGGTTATGCTGCGTAGCCAGTGAGGCCAGACGTCGCCTTGGCAATTCTAAATCGACCTGTTGCGCTTCCCAACCGAGTCGCTGGCGGGCAGCATCGCTTAAATTGCGTTGAAATTGAAACTCACTCGGAACCAACACAATGGCCAAAGGAATCTCAGCCTGACGACAGGCCTCCTTCGCCGTCGCGAGTTCCTGTTCGAGCCGGTTCCAGCGGTCCCGCATTCCGTCGTCGAGCGGTGTCCGATAGGCCAGCAACCGCCGCTCGCAACTCAATAGATGCCGCTCTGGGTCGAGTTCATGGGTGCTGCGGCAGTTTGGTCCGTCGCTTTCAAAAGAGAATTCCGCTGGTGACGGTGACTTGGTTATCCAACAATCGACGGCCTGGGCCAGATGCGATTGCCGCCAGTTGAGCCAGTCGAGCGTCGGCTCACTGCGAGTGAGTTCCTCATCCAGTGAAATGAACAGCAACACCAAATCGGGATGGGACGTTAAGGCCAGATCCGTCGATTGAGTTAGCGAAAAGTGCGTTATGGATAAAGTAGGCGAAGGTCCAGTGTGAGCAGAACAGACTGATACTTCCGTTCCCGGAACAAGCTGCTCGAGTTGGGCCGTGATGCCCGATGAAGTTTTGCTCAGAAGTTCCTGCGGTCCAATTGCCACCACGTGGAAGCGCGTGAAATGCGTTGTGGAATCGGACGATTCAATCGAACTTGCGACGGGCTGGGAGCGCGTCCAATGCTCGACGAGCGTTTTTCCGGAGCAGATCGCGTAACCTCGCAAGCCCATCTCAACCACAATTGCGATGAGAATAACTGCGGCGACGACGCGGCTGATTCGCCGCACGGATCGCGAGCGGAGGAGAGATTGATAAAACGCCTGAACATGCCGCACGGGGGTCAGCGGCAACCAAGCCAACGTGTACCACGCCGCAAGTTCCGTCGCAAATATCCAGCGGCCATTTACTCCAGATGACAAACTGGCGGCGCAGGAATAGCTTAGAACCGTGCCAACGATCATCCAACGGACGAAAGTCAGCGGTCGGAATTGAGATGCGGAACGGGGTGGAATTCCTCGTGCCGCGTTCGATTTGTGATTTTGCCGCAGAACATCTCGGGCAATCATCCCTTGAACGACCGCAAGCAAGAGTACAACACACGCCATTAGTGACCGTACGAGGGACAATTCGCCGCGAACTTCTAACACCACGAGCAGCGCAATAGCCGTCAGAAGAAACAGAAATGCCGAGAGGAGTAGGAACAGCGGGAGAATCGCTTCGGACCAATTGGCCCGCCGCCGCAATGGAGAAATGCCTGTGACCCGCATGTGCGCCTCCGTGACTGGGGTTCGGCACACCGGTCATTTTCAGGCCGGACGACCGAATCTTACTCAAGGGGTCGCGTCACAGGTGTTTTGGGATCGGTCGCTTCGAGATGCCGACGCCGTTCCCTGGCGTATGGTGATGTCTTTGCTTGGTGTCTTGTCGTTCGAGTTCACCGCTCAAAACCTGGGAGGGAATACAAGAACGAACGTTGTGCGTCAAGAGAAACGGGGTCATTTCCCGTTTTCTTTCACGCACCACCGTTTGTTATCGAACGACTGAAGGGGCTGCGATAAGGAGAATTGCCCGACCCAGCCAGGAAAATCAACGAAATCCTTCCGACCGACCAACAAAAACGGGGACGTTTCCCCAGGAAACGTCCCCGCTGTCTTAACGTTGGGATACTTTGAATGCCTTTTGCCGACTTCCCTTATTGGACATTGGGACTTCGACATTGGTCATTCTGCAACATTACTTCTTTGCAATCGCCCAACCCTTACTAATGTCCTTGAAGATCAGTTCGACGAGGTCATCGCCGCTGGCCTTGTCAGCTTTGGCTTTGCAGCCGCCGCAGCAGAACTGGACACTGATGCCGCTTACATCGACGGTCTTCTCGGCATCGCACGGCTTACCGGTCATGGGGCAGGCGGTTTGCTTCAATTGGCCCGATTGAGCGAGTTGGAAATTGGCTTTCGCGGCAAACTTGGCCGTGTCAGCTTGAAACGACTTTTGGCAGTTCTCGCAACAGAACTGGACTTTTCCGCCGTTGAAATCAACGGACTTGTCCGCAGCGACCGCCTTGCCCGAGACGGGGCACTTGAGAGCGGGAGCAGCCGCTTTGTCTTCGGCAATTGCAATCGCGCCAGCGGCCAACGCCACAACGACCAACAAACTCAAAAAACGTGTCTTCATCGTCTTCTTCCTTTCGTACAAAAAAGCAGAAACGGTCCACCACGGATCATTACCGTCATTATCCGGGGGTTGGGCCTGATAAATCAAGACGGTTACGCAAGATTTTCCGGCTTTCGGCAACATTTTTTGGGGGCCATCGGGTGTTTCCGTTCCCAGAGGTGAGAAGTTTTGGGCGTCGATTTTCTGTACATCAATGTCGCTGGCCCGACAAATCGAGATTAAAAACGATTTTCGCCGTTACATCCACTACAATCCGAACCGAAATTCGTCGAGTTGCGTAATGAGGTGAGCGCGCAACCCTGGGCAACCTAGCGAACCGCGATTAGAATGCAAACTCCCGCACGTCTGCGGTCCTTGTCGCAAGGGTGCAACTTTCGTTCAAGATGCCTTGTTTTTAACTTTCCAATTCCTGTTTTCTTCCCGCATTTGAGGCCCCTTTCATGAATCGTTTGTCTTTGGTCGCCAGCGCACCTCTTCGCCGCTGGGTTTTGTCGTTGTTGGTCGTCGGCAGTGCGTTGGGCCTCTCGTCGAATCGGGCGAACTCTCAACAACCGCAGCAACAGCAGCAACAGATTCGGGTTCCCAGTGTGGAAGATTTATTGGGCGACTCGTTTACAATGACGGGAAGTGCCGAAGACAACAAAAAGAAATTCGAGGACGTTGACAAAGCGATTCAACTGTTTTTCATCACGCGTGACGCCAATGGTGCCAAAACAATGCTCGGCGGTGCCAAGTCGGCCAACCCTCAATTGCCACCATCAGAAATTCTGCTGGCCAAGATGTGGGCGACCGTGCAGCAAGGTCCGCTGGCCCGTCAGGTTCTCGAACTGGGTGTTCGCGATGCGATGAAGAATGGCAAGACGGTCGATCCTGAATACTTCCTCATCTTTGGCGACATCGCCTTCAACGAACGCCGGTTTAGCGATGCGGAACTGTTGTTTCAAAAAGCCGCTACGTTGATGAAAGATGTCAACGATGGAAATAAGGTCCGTCGCGACAATCTTCAAATTCGCGCACTCGCCGGAGAAGCCGCCGTGTGGGAAGCTCGCGAGGATTGGGCCCAGGCCGATGCGAAATTGCGGGCTTGGTTGTTGGTCAAACCCGACAGTGCGGCTGCACATCAACGACTCGCCCGAACCTTATTCAAAGCGAGCAAGACTGCTGATGCCGTTGCGGAATTCAAAAAGGCTGTGGAGGTCGATAAGACCAAGACTCTGTTGCCAGCCGAAGTGATGATGGCCCGCTTGTATGAAGAATCGAGCGACGTCATTGCGGCTGCGAAGCAAATCAAGGCCGCCGAAGCGGGTCTGAAGTCAATTGACATAACGAAAGACAAACCCCTTTACGTCAACACGTGTTTGGCGATTGCCCAATGGGCGATTACTACCGTTGCGGGCGAAGGAACGGACACGAAGAAGGAACAGTTGGTTTTGGCAAAAAAGATGTGTACCGATGCACTCTCAAAGGATCCTAGCTCACTCGACGCGCAGATTGTGGCTGGCTTGGTTGCTCGCCTGCAAAACGATTGGGCGTTGGCCGAAGGTTATTTCGAGCAAGCCCACACGAACTCACCCAGTAACTTTGCGGCCATCAACCACTTGGCCCTCACGTTGGCGGAAATCGGTGCCAACGCGAATACCGCCAAGGCGGGAACGGGTGACGACAAGTTGAAGCGAGCGATTGAAATGGCCAGCATCAATTATCGTCAATTCTCAACCAGCAATGCCGAAGCCGTCGCGACGATGGGCTGGGTTCTCTATAAGGCTGGCCAAAAAGATCAGGCCGCACAATTGATCCAACAGGTTGCCAACGCTGGTCAAATTACGACCGACGCGGCATACTATGTCGCCCAACTACTTTCCGATTCGGCCGATGAAGCGGAAAAAAACAAA
>JAYUFG010000157.1:0-16705 GCA_043738845.1 Planctomycetaceae bacterium | reverse complement strand
GTAACCTTCGCCAAAGTCAACCTAACTCCACAAGCTAAGAACCTAAAGGTTTCGCCTGAAGGCGAGGGTTTTAGACCCATCGTGGAGACAATAAATTCGAGTTCAAAGATTTTAACGACTTTCCTGTCGTAGAATCGGCAAACCTTCAAGACCCTTCGGTGGCTCACGCTGCCGAAGGGTTTTTTCATACCCCAAAGGCGGGAGTCTCCGCTTAGGGCAGGGAATCCCGTGCCTGACAGGCTGGCGGCAAACCAACTATCTTTAGTCTATGGGATTGCGAACGGTCCGGGATGATACGGTTTGAGCCACTTTGGACCCCCTGCTGGCTCTGAAATTGCTTGCTTGTCCTCGGTAGGCTAGATAGAATCGAAGCTGGCGTTGGCGTGAGGGTCGGATTGCGGAGATTTTTGGGTTTCCTTCGCGCGTTCGTAGACGCGAAGAAACGTTGCGTCTCTATAGTGGCGAAACGACGCTTTAACCCATAGTGACGGGCAATTTCCCCCATTTCGAGTAGACTTTGATTGCAAAATGAACTTTTGCTGGGCGAAAGGGCACGAAGGGTCGGAGTTTGATAAAGTCTGATCTGGCATAACGGCCAGCGTACCGGTTTGCATCACGGTCGTTACGGTCGGCTTTCTACCTCCAGCGGTCCTACCTGCACTTACCCCACCCGGCCTATAAAATTGCCTCCTGTACGGAACTTAGCAATAGGTGAACCCCATGATGGAACGCACGGCGATTGGGAAGTGGTGTCTTTGGAGTGGGTTGGTTAGTTGTTTCGTGCTGACGATGTCGGCCGATTTGATGGCCCAGCGAATTCGCTTTGGACCTAACGGTCAGCCAATCAGCGGTGACAACAAAGACGAGGCGGCCAAAGCGAACGGCTTCCCGATCGACCGAGAGGTCAAACGTCGTTATCAAAAAGCACAAGAGGCGATCAAGGCTGAGCAATTCGCGGATGCCGTCGAAATTCTCGACAACATCATTCGAGGCGAAAAAGGGAAAGAGGCGGAAGACTCGTTCTATCAGCCTGACGAAAAGACCAGCGTCTTTCGCAGCCTGAAAGTCGACGCCCAAAATTCGATTGCCAATTTGCCCGCCAAAGGTCGCGAGACCTACGAACGGGCGTTCGGCCCAGAGGCCAAGCGACTGCTCGACAGTGCGATTACCTCCGGCGAGGTGGCGTTGCTCGAAAAGGCTTCCCGGGATTTTCTGTATACTGTGGCGGGACGCGACGCGACGGTTCTGTTGAGTCAGGTCTATCTGGATCAAGGACAACCTCTATCGGCCGCACTCTGTTTGCGACGGGTGCAAAGCAATGGCGAGGCGGCCGCTTCGCTCGAACCGATGTTGTCGATTTCGATGGCCAGTTGCTGGGTTCGAGCAGGCTATCTCGACAAGGCGAAGGAAACACTTGTTGCCTTAAAGGTCAAGAACCCGCAAGGGACGATCAAGCTGGGCGACAAGTCGGTTCCCTTCTTCGATAAAGAAGCGGACGCCGTGAAGTGGTTGAACACGTCGCTGGGCAACATGTCGATCCTCATTCCGACCGAGATTCCCGAGTGGAAGATGTTCCGTGGCAATCCAGCCCGTAATGGAATCAGCACCGGCGGCAGTCCGGTCCTCAGTGAGCGGTGGAGGGTCGAGACGGTGATGGACCCAACCTCGCAAAGGAACATCGAGAAAATTCGGAAGCAACAAAAGGAACAAGCCTCCGGCGTATTCATCCCCAGTTCGCACCCGTTGGCCGTGCGAGATGTGGTCTTGATGCGGACGGCCAAGAATTTATTGGCCGTTGATTTCACGACGGGCAAGCGAATTTGGCAATATCCGCCGGATACGGATACCTCGGCGCAAATCACTGTGCCGGATCCGTTCTCAGGACAAAACGGAGCGATGCAAGCGCGACAAATGCAGATCATGATTGCGCAGGGAATGATTCCGCAGCAATCGCCAGATCGGATGTGGGACAATCCAACGTATGGCACCCTGAGCAGTGACGGCGAAAATGTGTTCTTAATCGAGGATGCCGAGCGGACGGGAGTTAGTCCGACTGAGCAACAAGTGATGGGACGCCGTCGTGTGATCAACATCGGTGGAGGGATCGTGAGTCCCGACGCTTTGCAACAGCCCAACAAACTGATCTCGCTAGAATTGGCGACTGAAGGAAAACTTCGCTGGGAAGTCGGCGGGCCATCGGGTCGTGACGAACCAAAATTGGCAGGCGTGGCCTTCTTAGGACCACCACTACCGCTGATTGGGAAACTGTTCACGATTGGCGAGTCGGCGGGCGTAATTCAATTGTACGTTCTCGATGGCCGCACCGGAAAATTAGAGTGGTCACAACAGTTGGACCAACTGAACGAAGACAATCAATACGACATGTCGCGACGAACGGCGGGCGTGAGTCCTTCCTTTGCCGACGGCGTATTGATCTGTCCCACGGCGGCGAACTCGGTCGTCGCGGTCGATCTGGGTACCCGCACGCTGCTGTGGGGTTATCGCATGGCCCGCAATCCAAACGGCAACCAATACAACAACGGTTTTGTGCAAGCGGATGGCCAAGGTGGCAACGCCACTCGCTGGATTGACAGCTGCGCCACGATTGCCGATGGCAAAGTGTTGATCGCTTCGCCTGAGTCGGAAGAGTTGGTCTGTTTGAGCTTGGTGGATGGAAAGCTCGCGTGGCAAGCGAAGCGAGAAGAGAACGTCTATGTCGCGTGTGTTCACAAGGGAAATGCGATTATCGTGGGTCGCAAGTCGATCCTGGCCTTGAAAATGGCCGATGGCAAGCACGCCTGGAAAGGGACGGGGATTAGTCTTCCCGGCGGCGCGGTTCCCAGCGGGCGGGGGTTTCACAACGGTCCATCGTACTACTTGCCGTTGAATTCGGCGGCCGTGGTAAGGATTGACCTCGACACAGGCGCGATCAAGGAAAACATCCCTTCGCGAAAAGGTTACGTTCCCGGCAATTTGATCTGTTACAAGGACAACATCCTTTCGCTCTCGTCCGATTACTTGGAATCGTTCTATCAGCGTGAGCCGCTGAAGGTGCGGATTGATGCGCAACTGGCCAAAGACCCGGACGATGCCGACGCCCTCACCCGCCGGGGCGAGATCGCGTATGCCGATGGTCGCTTTGTTGATTCGCTAACCGATTTACGCCGCGCGTACAAATTGCGGCCGCAGTTGGATGCTCGCAATTTGCTCGTTGATGTGTTGATGACCGCGCTGCGGGATGATTTTGCGAATAAGCGGGAATCGCTGGGTGAATTGGAATCGCTCCTGGATGGATATTCTGAAAAGACACGCTTTCTGCGAATCAAAGCGGCCGGGCTGTTGAAGGTGGGTGAAATCGCCGCAGCCTCCGATTCGCTCCTCGCGCTGGCTGACATGGACTTTAGCAGTCCCGATCCAGAACCGATCGATGGCGATTACGCCGTTCGTCGTGAACGTTGGTTGCAGGGACAATTTGCAGGATTGTTTGCGAGTGCGAAGCCCGACGATTTGGGGAAAATTCAAAAAGCAGTGCAAACGCGATTGGAGCAGGCTCTCGCGGCCGATGGTGCGGAGGAAAAAGCGAAGTTGTTGCGGCGGTTCCTCTCCTTTTTTGGGACGCATCCGTCGGCCGATTCGGCCCGGGAACACTTGAGCCTGTTGTTGAGCAAACGCGACACGTTGCTGGAAAAAGAAAATTTATTGCGAGCATTGGAGCATTCGGCCGATCCGGTCCGACAACGTTCGGCCGTGGCTCGACTGGCGCAGGTGTTGCTCGATGCGGGCCGCGTCGAAGATGCCGCCGGGTATTATCATCTGTTGGAAACGACCTATGCGAAAGAAATCTGCTTGGGTCAAAAAACGGGTCAACAGATGGTGGACGATCTGCCCGAAAAATCGCCCGTCCGCAAATTGTTTGCATCTTTTGCTTGGCCGAAGGGACAAGTCGATGCCAAGCAGGTGAATGGGAATTCGGGCAAAAGCCTGAATGGTCTTAATCGCGTCGGTTTTCGGCAATTGTTTCCCGTGGAATTCAAGGGAGATCGTGGTCAGTTCTTTCAGGACGTGAGTATCTTCTATGACATGCAGAATATGAGTGTCGTAGCGCGGGACGGGATGGGGGTGGACCGCTGGAAAATCAGTCTCAATAGTAACAATGCCAACACGTTTCAAAACCAATTTGGTTATATCCCCGGTCTGTTCAAAGCGCATGCCCAGGGTCATGTGCTGGTCTGCAATTTTGGCACGACTGTGTTCGCGATTGATACACTTCGTGCGGGGAGCGGCGGGCCAGAAAGCGAACGCATTTTGTGGAAGCGCGAGTTGGGCGAGATCGTCAACAATCAACCGATCAACCGGGGCATCAACCAAATGCAAGTGGCCAATCCCTGGGGTGGGCCGATGAAGTGGCAGGTCAACGACGGGCAGTCGGGTCAACCACTCCCCGGCTTGGGAATGGTTACGTCGTATGGGGCGATCGTGCAGCATGGTCGCGAGATTGAGTGTCTCGACCTGATGACCGGCGTTGTGATGTGGACGCGACAGAATGTCCCGCCGGGTGCCGATATTTTTGGCGATGACGAGTTTTTGATGGTCGCCTCGAAGGATGGCAAAAATTCGCCGATTGTTCGCACGGTCGATGGAGAACTGTTGGGGACGGCGAATCTTCCCGCCCCGGATCGACGTTGGACGACCGTCGGCACGAATCTGCTGACCTGGACTTCTCTCAACGGCAAAACGATTTTGACGCTCCGTGACGTGCGCAACAATAAGGACGTGTGGAGTCTTGAACTGGGAACAAACGTCAAGGGAACGCTCCTCGGCGAGGAGGTTGCTTTGATGGAACCCAGCGGCAAGCTGCAAATTGTCAATCTAAAGTCGGGCAAAAAAATGGTGGACGAAAAACTCGAACCGGAAAGTTCGTTGCAGTCGCTCTATGTGTTCCGCTCACGCGACCAATATATCGTGGTGACGAGTTCCATTTCCGGCAACAGCGCGCAGTCGATCAACGCCGACAAAAAGGTCATTCAGTCGCCCGACCAAACCGGCGGCGTGTCGATTCCCCTGGTGACGGGTCATGTTTACGCTTTGGATCGAGCGGCGGGCAAGCCGCAATGGTCCGTCCCCGCCGATGTTCAGAAACATGGTTTGGTTGTAAATCAAGGGGCCGATTTGCCCGTCTTGACGTTCGTTCGACAGACTTACGATCAGACGAAAGGGGGCAATGCCAAGAACGGAATTTTGTGTCTCGACAAGCGGAACGGCCGCGCGGTTTATGCCAATGAGGAATTACCGCCGGTGTTCAATCAGTTTGAAATCACAGCGGATCGCGATAGTAAAACGGTCACGATGGCCTATCAGAACGCAGCGACCGTTTTGACCTTCACCGATGCGCCGGTTCCGCCCGAGCCGCCCTATCAAGCGTCGCTCGAAGGGTCCGATCAAAAAGGGGCGGGCCGGATTTTCAAGGGAATTTTGAATGCCATCGGCGGCGGTAACGGAGATGAGTGATAGATTGTAGGTCAGGCCTGTGGCCTGACAAATGTTCGAGAACGATGGGATGTCAGGCCGCAGGCCTGACCTACGATTTTAATATGCAATGGAATGACGAAATTATGAAGCCACCATTCAAAATCATCGCCTACGTCGCACTCGTTATTGTCGCGGGTTGGCTCGCTCCCAATTCGGCCAGCGCGATCGACAAGAACGACGCGAAGTTGAAAAAGGTCGTCACGCACGGACTTGATTGGATCGCCGCGAACCAAACTCGCGCGGGTGGCTGGACCGCGCAGGACAGTCGTTACCCCACCGCGATGACGGCCCTCGCCGGGATCGCTCTCATTTGCGAAGGCTCCACCAGTACGCAGGGAAAATACAAAGAGAACATCAAGCGAGCGGTTAATTTCCTGGTCAGCCGCAGCCGCACGAACGGGCTTATCGGTTCGCAGGACGATGATCGCTACACGTATGGTCACGGTTATTCAATGCTCTTTCTGTCGCAGGTTCTCGGTGAAGAAGAGGATGAGGACCGACGGAAGGAATTGATCGACGTTCTCAATCGGGCGGTCGAATTCTGCGGTCGCGCACAAACCAAGGACGGTGGCTGGGGCTATGTCAGTGCGAAGGACGGCAACGACTTCGACGAAGGGAGTACGACCATCACGCAGGTACAAGGTCTCCGCGGCTGTCGCAATGCGGGCATCGCCGTTCCCAAGGAAGTGATCGACAAAGCAATCAAGTACATCACGGTTAAGTGCATGGCACCCGACGGTGGCGTGCAATACAGTTCGAAGGGGGGCGGATCGCGGCCCGCCATTTCCGCAGCGGCCGTTGCTTGCTTGTTTAACGCGGGTGATTACGATGATAATGCGGTGCCGAAGATGCTTGCGTATTGCGACAAGAACCTGAACTTGGCCAATAACGACGGTCATTGGCACTACGCTCACTACTATTATGCTCAGGTCATGTATCGTCAGGGAGGCAATGAAGAGGGGAGGAAGAAGCAGATCTGGGAAAAGTATCGCGACCAGATTTATCCCCGCCTCCTGTCAGAAGCGACCGACGACGGCAAGCTGGCCTTTTGGGGTCAGGGCTACATCGGTCAGATTTACACGACTGCGATTAACCTCACCATTTTGCAACTCGACAACGGAATCCTGCCGATTTATCAACGGTAAAAAGAAATGCAGAAGTCAAAACGCAAAATGCAAAAGTAAATACAAATTCAAAAGTCAAAGTCTTTAATTCATCGCTCATCGTTCCTCATTCATCATTTCCAAACACCCTGAGTTTACACCCTGGAGCCGGTATGCAAGATTCCGCAGCGATTCGCCGTTTGGCCGAGGCGAAAGAGAAAATCCTTCAACAGTTGGGCCAAGTGATCGTCGGGCAAAGCACGGTGATCGAGGAGTTGTTGATCTCGTTGTTCAGCCGTAGCCACTGCCTGCTCGAAGGAGTTCCCGGCTTGGCGAAAACTTTGATGATCAGCACGCTCGCTCGGGCGCTTAATCTGTCGTTCAGCCGTATTCAGTTCACGCCTGACTTGATGCCCGCCGACATTACGGGAACGGAAATCATCGAGGAAAATCGTTCGACTGGTTCGCGAGAGTTTCGCTTTCTCGAAGGACCGTTGTTTGCGAACGTGATTTTGGCCGACGAAATCAACCGGACTCCGCCGAAGACGCAAGCCGCTTTGCTCGAAGCGATGCAGGAGCGACAAGCGACGGTAGGTCGCGTGCGGCATCAACTGGCCGATCCGTTCTTCGTGTTGGCGACGCAAAATCCGATTGAACAAGAAGGGACGTATCCTTTGCCGGAAGCTCAGCAGGACCGCTTCATGTTCAAGGTCTTCGTGAACTATCCGAACTTCAATGAGGAGTTCGAGATCGCCCGCCGCACGACGATGTTGATGACCGATCATATCGTGCCGGTGCTGTCGGCGGAGGAAATCATCGCGGTGCAGAAAACGGTGCGGGAAGTTCCCGTCACCGATCATGTGATTCGATATGCCCTGTCCCTCGTGCGACAAACGCGAGTGAACGAACCGGGTGTGCCCGACTTTGTGGGAGATCAAGTGAGTTGGGGAGCGGGTCCGCGAGCGGTACAGTTTTTGATTCTGGGTGCGAAGGCGCGGGCCTTGCTCCAGGGCCGCACGCACGTTTCGACCGACGACATTCAGGCCTTGGCCAAGCCGGTCTTGCGACATCGCTTGGTGGTGAACTTCGCCGCCGAGAGCGAAGGCGTCACGCCGGACCATATC
Organism: Planctomycetaceae bacterium; assembly: GCA_043738845.1. Lineage (GTDB taxonomy): Bacteria > Planctomycetota > Planctomycetia > Pirellulales > DASRSE01 > DASRSE01. Next base: position 8,949 of record JAYUFG010000157.1, on the reverse strand, counting down.
GTTGATCACTTGATTCAAGTTACCCCCAGCAAAGAAGACGAACTTACCCGTGACCCCCGATTCCAAAAGATTTTTGCATCCTGAGGCGATCAAGCAGATTGCCCGGATGGAAGTTCGCGCGCGGCATATTGTCGAAGGCTACATGACCGGGATGCACCGCAGCCCGTATTTTGGCCAATCCGTCGAGTTCTTGCAGCATCGCGAGTACACGACGGGCGACGACCTGCGGCATGTGGACTGGAAAGTTTGGGCGAAGCAAGACCGCTTTTATATCAAGCAGTTCGAGGAAGATACGAACCTGCGTTGCACGCTCATGGTCGATGTGTCTAAGAGCATGCAGTACGGGTCTGGTCCCTTGAACAAGTACGAGTACGCCTGCACGGCCGCCGTGAGTTTGGCGTATTTGCTGCTCAAGCAACAAGACTCGGTCGGCTGTGTCTCGTTCGATGAAAAGACTCGCACGACGGTGCCTTTGCGGACCAAACGCAGTCACTTGAACGCGATTGTGCAAGCTCTGACGGTTAGCGAACCGAAGGACAAAACGGACATCGCGCAGATATTGTACGATGCGGCCGAAGCCTATCCCCGCAAAGGGATGTTCGTGATCGTCTCCGACCTATTGTGCGAGCGACCCGGCTTGCTGAAGGGACTGCGGCTGTTGCGACAAAGGGGTCACGACGTCATGGTCCTGCACATTATGGACGACGACGAATTGGACTTTCCGTTCAACGGGCCAACGCGGTTCGAGGGTTTGGAAATTCCGGATCAATTGGCGTGCAACCCGCGGGCGTTAAGGGACGGGTATTTAGAGGCGTTAAACGCCTACTTAGAGGAAGTCCGTCGCGGTTGTTCCAAGAACGCGATTGATTACGCTTTGGTCCGCACGAGCGATTCGCTAGGGGCGTCGATTGCGAAGTTCCTGGCGACGCGGCAGGAATTAAACCGCCGGGGATAGTTGAAAAGTCGTAAGTCAGGCCTGTGGCCTGACAAAATAGAACATCGAACGCCAAAAATTCGTCGTCAGGCCACAGGCCTGACCTACGGGCTTACTTAATAAATTTACATCGAGTACGACATCCACGATGAACTTTGTTTTTTCACCACTGTTATGGGGCTTATTGGCCGTCGCTGCCCCCGTGTTGATTCACTTGATCAACATGATGCGTCACCGTCGGGTCCAATGGGCGGCGATGGAGTTTCTGCTGCAAAGCCAGAAACGGAACCGCACCTGGGTCATGCTCAAACAACTGCTGCTGTTGCTGCTCCGCATGGCGGCGATTGCGGCAGTCGTGTTTTTGGTAGCCCAGCCGTTGTTCAAGGAAAGTCTTGGCTCGTTGTTTGGCGGGCGGCGGACGCATCATATCATTCTCCTCGACGACAGCTTCTCGATGAGCGACACCAGTGGCGGACCCAGCGCGTTCGAGCAGGGGGTCAAGGTCACGGGTCAACTGGGCCAGCACGTGATTAAACTGTCGCAAGATTCAACACAAAACTTTTCGCTGCTTCGTTTTTCGCAAGCGAATCGCAAAGAGGGGGCGTCGAAATACGATATTTCTCATCAGTTGGTCAACGGCGAGTTTCCCAAAATCCTTGAAGACAAAACCCGGCTGTGCAAGGTTTCTGAACTTGCCAGCGGTCCGGTCGATGCGCTGGAGACTGTGCGGAACATGGTCAATTCTGAGGACGAGCAAAGGATTGTGTACATCGTCACCGACTTTCGCTCGAAGGAATGGGACAACCCGGCCGAGATCAAAAAACTGTTGACGGAACTCGGTGATTCGAAGGTCGAGTTTCATTTCGTGCAATGCGTCGAAGCCCAGCATGACAATCTGGCGATCACCGGTTTAGAACCAGAACCAGCCACTCGCGCGGCGGGCGTCGCCATGTTCATGCAGATCGCGGTGAAGAACTTCGGTGCCACCACCCAGCAACAGGTCGCGATCTCGCTCGACGAAGATGGCAAAACTCGACCGGGCGTGAAGATCGAAAAAATCGAGCCGGGCAAAACGGCCGTCGAACGGTTTCAAGTCTTCTTTCAAGAGCCGGGCGTTCATCGCATTCGCGCGTATCTGCCGAGTGCGGACGCCATCGCCGTCGATAATCAACGCTTTGCCTCGGTCGAAATTCCCGCCACCGTTCCCGTCCTTCTCATCGACGGAGATCCCAAAGCGGCTCGCACGCGGGGAGATTCGTTCTACTTGGCGTCGGCCTTGACGCCGGGGGGACAGGTCAACACGGGCTTACGTCCAAGGGTCGAGACCGCCCGCTATTTGGCCTCGCACACCCTCGATGAATTTGCGGCAGTCTATGTGTTGAACTTGGAACGGATGGACGCCTCGGAAGTTGCCGTTCTCGAAGAGTACGTGAAAAAAGGGGGTGGCGTCGCGTTTTATCTGGGTCCGTTATGCTCGGCAAAATTCTTCAATGACAATTTGTATCGTGAGGGCAAAGGGCTATTCCCGCTGCCCTTGGCGGGCGCGGTGGACTTGCTTGTAGATCGCAATGAAAACGCTCCCGACATGACCTTATCTCCGCATCCGATTTTCAAACACTTACTTGGCAGTCCGAGCAACGACACGCCTTCTGTGCGGATCGACAAATACTTTGCGGCACAAAAGGATTGGACGCCGTCGGCCGACTCGGCGGTCAAGATGCTCATTCGCACCCGTAACGGTGCCCCGTTGATGGTCGAACAAAAGTATGGCGAAGGCCGCGTTCTCGCGGTTCTCACGACGGCTGCACCGACTTGGCACAATTGGACGAAGCAGGGCTCCTTCATTCTCACGACGCTAGAGTTACAGGCTTATCTCTCGACGCGGCCGGAAATTGTCCGTCTCGTCGGGACGCCTCTCTCACTGCAACTGGATCGCACGAAGTACAAACCGCCGTTTCATCTCCTACAGCCAAATCAAGGTCAGCCGATCATCCTCACGTATCCTGACGACGAAGATGCGAAGAAGAAACCGTTTGAGGTTCAAATCACCGCCGACCAAACGGGCACGAGCGGTTTGTACGATCTCTCACTGCCGCGAATCGACTTGCCGACCGAGCAAACGGAAGCTCGTCACTTGGCCTTTAACGTCGCGACCGAAGAGAGCGATTTGCGATACGTTAAAGAGGACGGTCTGCGAAATCAATTGAAGGGCGTCGCGTTCAGTTATCACTTGGCCGAACAGCTTCATTACGATTCATCCTCACTGGCGGGCGTCAACCTCAGTAAAACGTGGGAATACTTGCTGCTGTTGATCTTGCTTCTGCTCGGAGAACAGGTCTTGGCCTATTCGGCCAGTTATCACACAGCACGGGCGGCCGCGAAAGGGATGGTGCCCGCATGAACAACTTTTTAATGCCCTTATTCGCCGAAGTCTCCGACGTCAGTTCGCGTGTGACGTATGAATGGACGCGGCTGCAATCGTTCAGTGAGTGGTGGCAAAAACCGCTGCTCGTGTTGGTGTGTGCGGCGATTGCGCTGTTCGTCCTGTGGATGTACCGTCGGGACAGCATCGAACTCAAGCCGGGGGTGGGCTGGTTGCTGTTGATCCTGCGCGTGGCGACGTTTGGCGGGTTGCTACTGTTCTATTTGAGCCTGGAAAAACGGACCGAAAAACGGGTCACGCACAATTCCCGCGTGATTATGCTCGTCGATACGAGCTTGAGTATGAGCCGTCGCGACACGGGCGCGGCGACCGCTGGCGCGCAGCCCAGCCGGATCGAACAGGTTGTGAGCGAGTTGGCGGAAACGGAGTTGCTGAAAGACCTGCGTAAGACGCACGACGTTTCCGTCTTTCGTTTCGATCAAGACATGCAGCGAATTCAATCGTTTGGAAAGCTGGTCGATCCGGCCACTTTGAAAAAACCGGCGTTGGAAAATGCAGCGCAAGTGCAAGAGGAAATCCTGCCATTCAAATTGGCTGCGTTCTTTGGGGCCGCGATCTTTCTCCTGTCGGGCGTGACGCTGCTCATCTACCGATTCACACAGGGACAATTTGTCGCGCCCTGGTTGTGGGGCGGGCTGACGGGCGTCTCGTTGCTCGTGGCCCTCGTGGCGATGGCGAGAATCAACATCGCGTATCCGCAAGAAAATCTGTTCGCCCTATTGGGTTTGATGAGTGACTCGCCCGATGCGGTGAAGTCGGACAAACCGGCCGATGATAAACCACTCGTCGAGCCAGAAAAGCCGGTCGATTGGGTCGTCGAATTACAACCGCGTGGGACAGAAACTCGCTTGGGCCAAGCCATCAAGCAACTGCTGAACGAGGAACGGAACACGCCTCTGGCGGGCATCGTCGTCTATACCGATGGTGGCCAAAATGCTGGCGAAGATCCAAAACTCGCGATGGAACTCGCCAAGGAAGTACATATCCCGCTGTACACCGTCGGACTTGGTTCCGATCAACCGCCGATCAATGTCCGCGTCAGCCGCTTCGAAGCACCGGCCCGCGTTTATCCGGGCGACGGGTTCAAAGTCACCGGATTTTTGCAGGGCGAAGGACTCAACCGTCGCTTTGTAACGGTCGAACTTCGCTCGAAAGCCGTCGGCAAGGGAAACGCCGAAGCCGCTTGGCAAAGTGAAGGTGTCCCGCAACAAATCACGCTCGGCAAAGATGGCGAGGAAATTCCCGTCACGTTTGATCTTCCTTCCGCCAATGAGATTGGCAAGAAGACGTATCAATTGAAGGTGCAACCGCCGCCGGGCGACAGCAATCCCAACGACAATCAACAAGACGCCGACATTGAAGTCGTCGAGCGGAAGAACAAAGTCCTGCTCGTGGCGGGAGGACCAACTCGCGAGTATCAATTTCTGCGAACGCAATTGAAGCGGGGTAAGGACTCGACCGTTGACGTCTTGTTGCAATCGGGTGGCGACGGAATCTCACAAGATGCCGAACATATTTTGTCGGACTTTCCTCGCAGCAAAGAGGAACTGTTCCTGTATGACACGATCGTTGCCTTCGATCCGAATTGGTCGAACTTCGATCAAGTGCAGATCGATCTGTTAGAGAAATGGGTCGGTGAACAGGCGGGCGGTTTGATCGTCATCGCCGGACCGATTTACACGGAACAACTGGCCCATGACGACAAGTTGAAAAAGATCAAAGACTTGTATCCCGTTAGTTTCCGGCGGCGTTTTGCGGCCGCCCTCGACAGCGGGCGATACGGTTCCACCAAACCCAGCCCCATCGAGTTCACCCGCTCGGGACAAGAGGCGGAGTATCTGTGGATCGACGATACTGGCGCGAAAAGCCGCAACGCCTGGAACGATTTCCCCGGCGTGTTTGGTTATTTTGAAGTCGAAGGCCCGAAGGCGGGTGCGACGATCCTCGGCTATTACGCCGATCCCGACGCACTCGGCAAACAACAATTAATCTACCTTGCTGAACAGTTTTACGGGGCGGGCCGCGTTTTTTACATGGGGAGTGGAGAGATGTGGCGGTTGCGTCCGCAAGCTCCCGGCTTCTTCGAGCAGTATTACACGAAACTCATTCGTCACGTCTCTCAGGGTCGCTTGCTCCGTGGATCAAGTCGCGGAATGCTGATGGTCGAACGCGAACGCTATCTCGTCGGAAGTCCCATCGCCGTGCGAACGCAACTCCTCAACGCACAACTCGACCCGCTCATTTCTGATCGGGTGTTGCTCCGCGTATTGCAGCCGGACAACAAAACATTACCCCTGCCCATGACGGCCGACCCGGCTCGTAAGGGGGCTTACGTCGGACAGTTCACCGCGCAGTTAGAAGGAACCTACCTCCTTGAATTGGAGATTCCCGAAAGTGGCGGAGAGTTATTAACGCGACGAATTCAGGCGACCGTCTCGGATCGAGAGTTGGAAAACCCGCAACTCAATACCAAGCTGTTGAAGGAAATCGCCGACACGACGGGGGGCATATTTTATCCGGGCGTGGCGGCCACTCACTCGACCGATGTCGGAACATTGCTCAACAAAATTGCCGACAAGACCGAACGCGGTTTTCTGCCGGGTCAGCCCGACCGCGATTGGGAACGGGCCTATTTGACGTGGCTCTTGGTGGCGATTTGCGGAGCATTGTGTATGGAATGGATGATACGTCGGCTGTGTAAGTTGGCGTAAGGAGATAGTCCCGATGAACATTCCGGTTCGCATTCACCGGTTAGCCGCGCCGCGAAAGCGAAGCGATAAATCCGTTTCATTATATCAACCGAAAAACGCCGCAAACTGTTTAACTATAATCACTTAAGCTCGGAACATTGAGCCGCGTTGAGCCGAACAATAAATGAACTTTTTCGCCGTTCAACACGACTAATGTGTGAATTTCGCGAGATTACCTTACAATAAGAGTTTATGTCTACTGTTGCACCACAAACGCCTCTGTCTGCCGAAATTCGCGACCTGCTCGCTCGGGTGCGGGCCCACGTTCGCCGTTATGTCTGGCTCGAGGGGTTGGCCCTGGCGTTTTTGTGGCTGGGGCTGACGTTCTGGCTGAGTCTTGCCTTTGACTGGTGTTTTGAGCCGCCCGCCATTGTGCGGATGATCATTCTCGGCGGCGTACTCAGCGGATTTTTCTACATTTTATATCGCTATGTTTTCTCGCGGGCATTTGTCCCGTTGAGCGATACGAGTATGGCCCTGGCGGTCGAGCGGCGGTATCGCCACTTCGGCGACAGTTTGCTAACGACGGTCGAATTGAACGAGCGACCGCACCACGCGACCCAGTTCAACGCCGAAATGCTCACGCAGACCCAACAACTGGCCGACGTTGGCACGCAACAAGCGCGTGCTGGTGCCGTCTTTCGCTGGGGACCACTGGGCAAACGGATTTTGGGGGCGGGCGCGATCATCGGTTCGATCATCGGCTTTGCCTATTTCGTGCCAGAGGCGTTCGGCGTCTGGTTCGACCGCTCGGTCAACATGTCGGACAAACTCTGGCCCCGTCACACCCATTTAGAAATTGACGGTTTCAAAGATGGCGTCGTGAAGGTCGGCAAGGGGGGCGAGTTCCAAGTTATCGCCAAGGCCGAAACTCCCTGGCAAGACCTGGAACGGGTTGTCCCCGACGCCGCGCAGGTCCGCTATTACACCGACGACGGCAATCGGGGTCGCGAGAACATGACCCGCGAGGGAGACGCGAATCCGCTCCGTGATCATTTTCAACTCTTCAAATACTCGTTTCAAAATATCGTTTCGCCGATTCACTTCACGGTCGTCGGCGGCGATGCGCGGACGAGCGAATATCGCATTGACGTCGTCGAGAATCCGACGATCAACGAAATGACATTGAACTGTGAATATCCCGACTATTTTCACAAGGTTGCCAAGAAAGACGTCAAAGTGTCGGGCGTGATGCAGCTTCCGCAAGGTTCAAAAATAACGCTTCATGCCCGCTGCAATAAAGATTTATTGAACGTCACGGTGGATCGGCTCGAGGGACAAAAGTTGGTTCCGCAACCGCCGCTAGAAATGACCGGTGCGACGGACCGTCGGGCGTTCAATTACATCCTCGACAAATTCGCCGAGGATCAAACGCTGTTGTTCACGCTGCACGACACTGATGGAATTCACAATCGGGAACCGTATCGCTTAACCTTGACGGCGAAACCCGACGAGCCGCCGCAAATTGGCGCACGGCTAAAAGGGATTGGGACGGCGATCACGACGGACGCCCGGCTGCCGATCCAGGGAGAAATTGCCGACGACGTGGGTCTCGCCCGGATTTGGTATGAATATCAGATCAACGACGCGAAAGAGGTCGAGAAGAATTTTCAGCGCGATCTGAAAGACCTGGAAGGAAACGACTACGAAAAACTGATGTTCAAAACGGAACGTCGCGAGTCGCTCGTTGGTGTGGAAGCGATTGAGCCGCCGCAGCCGGAACTTCCTGCCTTTAAGGATTTTGTTCGCCAACATACCAAGCCGGACGAAACGCCGAACCTGGTTCAATTGTGGAAGCGATTTCGCCCGCCCGAAGAGGCTCTTGATGTGCGGGATCTGTCGTTGAAGGTCGGTCAGAAATTTTCGCTCGTGGTGAAGGCCCTCGACTATTGCAACCTGCACGAAAAACCCAACGTTGGCGTCGGCGAGCGGTTCATTTTGGATGTTGTCAAACCGGAGCAGTTGCGTTCGATTCTTGAATCGCGGGAGGTCAAACTTCGTCGCCAGTTCGAGACGATCATCGGCGACATGACCGACACGCACGACTCGCTGTTGCGAATTGACTATAAAAAAGGGCCGGTCTCGAACACTCCCGACAAAAAGGGTGCCGAGCCGGAAGATGTTCTTGCTCCGAAAAAAGGGACGCCGGGTGCCGAGCCAGGCGACACGGAAGCCAAGCCGGTCGCGGCGGAAAACATCCGTTTATTACGTGTGCAAAGGGCAATCGCCAACGGTCAACGAAGTGCGCACGAAACGCACGGCGTCGGACTCGACTTCGACGACATTCGCGAAGAACTCGTCAACAACCGCATGGATAACGAGGAAATCCGCACGCGGTTGGGCGACAAGATCATTGGCCCACTTGAAAAAATTGCGAGCCAAACATTGCCTGAACTGGAAAAGCGGCTCCGCGAATTGGAAAAGAAGTCCAACGACGCCGAGACTGGTCCGGTCGCGCTCGAACGGACCAAGGCCCAGGCGGGTCAAGTCCTTCGCGAGATGGACGAGGTTCTCAAGAACATGATCGAGTTGGAGGATTATAACCAGCTTGTGGAAAATCTGCGGCAGATTGTGGAACTTCAGTCGCGGATCAACGATCAAACGATCCAGCGGCAAAGGGACAAGGCGAAGAAGCTGCTGGAGGACAAGTAGTAAACGATGAATGAACGAAAACGTAATCATGGAATGCGTGTCAAATGCTTGTGTAATGTCACGTTAGCCGGTTCGCTCGCGAACCGTTGGTAAGTGGTCAAACTAAGTTAGCCCGAAACAACCCGGAATGAATCGCAAGGAGAATGCCATGGACGTCCGAAGCCGCTGTG
>JAYUFG010000156.1:0-2368 GCA_043738845.1 Planctomycetaceae bacterium | reverse complement strand
CATGAGTTGGCCCTCCTGGAAATGAGTCTCGCCCCCGCTTTAATCATATCCAGGAAGTCAAATACTACGATGCTAGCTATTTACAAACAGCCTCTCAGGTGGGTTTCCAATGATGCAGTCGAATTTTCCACCCTGGAAAACCTCTGGAAAGTTTTTCTCCCAGTCGAACGCTCGAGAATCAACGTCGGCGTCATCGACCACACTGTTGCCCCATTGAACATTGTGCGAAAGGTTCGCCAGCGTTTTGCCCCGTTCGGCCGTTCGGATCCACAAACTCAGGCGTGTAATCTCGACAGCTTCTTGCGACAAATCAACACCAAACAAGTTTTCGTGCAAGATCGTCGAGCTGATTTTCGACTCCAGTTCGGCGGCGACGGCTTCATCAAAGGCAGCCAATTCGCCGACGACATCGGCGTACAACTCTTCCAAATAGTCGAGGGCCTGAATGAGAAATGCCCCGCTGCCGCAGGCCGGATCGCACACCCGTAATTCGCTGAGAATTTCCCAACGACCAAGTTGATACGCCCGCCATTTTTCAGGATCGCGTTGTCCGTTTCGCGCGGCCGGATCAACGCCCAGTTTCTGTTGCAATTTCTGAAATCGTCGTTGCAAGCAGGGGCCGAGTGTTTCGCGAACGATGAACTTCGTGATGTGGGGCGGTGTGTAATAAACCCCTTCGCGTTTCCGTTTTCCCAGCGGTTTCGTTGCTGTCGTTTCCGCATCGGGATCAATACGGAGCGACTCCAGGTCCGTGATCGATTGTTCGAACAAGTGGCCGAGTACATCCACGTTGACTTCATCCTTGAAATCGTACGTTCCAATTTCTTGGAAAACATCGGTCCAATGATCGTCGAGGGGAAGGGCATCAACACGCGGGTCCACCTCGAATAAGCCGCCGTTAAATGCCGAGATATTCGCGGCCGGGTTGCCTCTGTCGATGCTGCGAAACAATTGTTTGAAGTGTTCCCACCGTGGGTTAGTCGCCAGCGTGAACGGAGGGATTTCCCGCCAGGTGCGATCCAAGGTCGATTCCGGGAGCAACAGCCGATACTGGCAAAAGGCTATAAAGAACACCCGGTCAAGCAATTTTTGGGCGATGAAGATCGCTTCGTCAATCGACCGATTGTGTGGCGAACGACGGAGATGGTTAATCAGTGCCACCCGTTTTTCGTGGTAAAAACGATACAGCTCGTCGCCCACTTCCTGCTGTTGGTTCGCGCTCACGCGCAGCAATTCGTCGCAGCGGGCGGTGGTCCCCGTCAACGTCGGTAGAAAGCCACCTCGCTCAAACAGGAAGTAAAACTCGCGGAACTTATTGACATCGGCCAAGTCTCGCAAAAAAACTGTTCGTAAACTCGCGACGTCTTGTTCCGATGGTAAAGGCGAAAACTGACGTAGTTACAGACCAATCCCCAGGGACACTCGGGAGTTAGATTGAGATAGTCCCAACATTGCTGGACCGGCGTTCGGCCATTCGAGCGGTCCTTGTCCAAATTCGATTTTGGCCCCTTCAGTTCAATGAGAACGCGGGGTGGATCACTTTTGCCGTCCGAAAAAAAACGATTGCCCCGTCGGCCTCATGGCCGTTGACGGCATATTTTGCTTTCAAATCCCATTGCGGAAGGTTTTGCGAAAAGACCGTATAACCCAATGCGGTCGAAAGGACATCGGCGAAAAACTCTCCTTCGAGATTCGTTTCCTTCATCTTATAGATTTTGCCGGTCGCCTCCAAAGCGGCCCACTTTTTGCAAATCTCAAAGGCACGATCACGTTCGGGCGTAATTTTGTCGAATCACTGAGCGGCTTCCCGGAGCAGTTTCGGGACAAACAGTTTTTGCAAATGCCTGCCTTGGCCGTCATCGCCAGCGTCACCAAAAAATTTCATTTGTTACGAGGACACGTTCAGACTCCGTTTCGTGCGTACTTTGGTTGCGCCGGCCATTTTGCCAAATTTGACTTTCAGGGCGTGCGTAGCCAACCGCACCAGAATAACGCCGACTCATGCAATCGACCAGGAGTAGCCGTTCCCAACCCTCAGTTCCGAAAGTCCTCAATCGCAAGTAAATGTCATTTTCCGTCTCTCGGGTTCTCCACAAACCGTCCCCCGCGACACGTTTTCAAATAGTTCAGGGCGTGAACTTGCCCCGTCATTTCCAATCCGTCGCGATAGACCGGGTCGTGCCAGCCTTCAATGTCGATGGAACCTCGCCAGCCGCCCAGTCGCAAAATGCTGATCACGTCGGTCCAGTTCGTATCGCCAAAGCCGGGCGTGCGGTGATGCAGATATTGTCGCCCTCCCCGAATTCCATACTTGCGAATTACATCCCACCAGATCGTTGCGTCCTTGCCGTGGACATGAAAAATCCTC
>JAYUFG010000155.1:0-6262 GCA_043738845.1 Planctomycetaceae bacterium | reverse complement strand
CTCCTTGCGGCCGAGCAGGGCGTGGATGTGATTCCCGTCTGGAACAAGTCGAACCGCGAGCACACGATCGTTGGGTCGGAACCGGGCAGCGTGCGATCCGCGGCCGACGCCGCCGTTCGCGAACTCGGCTGGAAGAAGCCGTATCATGTCGATGCCGATCATATTCGTCTCGAAACGGTCGATGGTTTCATCGCCTCGTCCGACTTTTACACGATTGACGTGGCCGACTCGATTGGCAAGCCCGCCGCCGCGAGCGATGTAACCGCCTTTGTCGATAAACATCTGCAACTCGTCGGCCAGATCAACATCCCGAACATCGACGAACCGTTTCAAATCACTCGATCCGACGTTGAACGAATCGTCGGCAAGTATCTCTTGGCAGTGCAAGACGCTGGAAAAATCTATCGCCACATTGTTGAACGCAAAGGGGCTGGCAACTTCATCACCGAAGTTTCGATGGACGAAACTGACAGCCCACAAACTCCGCCGGAGCTACTTATCATCTTGGCTGCAATTGCCGCTGAGGGAATTCCAATCCAAACGATCGCGCCGAAATTCACCGGGCGATTTAACAAAGGGGTCGATTACGTCGGCGATCTCGTCCAGTTTGAAAAAGAGTTCTCGCAAGACCTGGCCGTGATCGCGTTCGCCATTCAACAATTTGGCCTGCCCCAGAACTTAAAGCTCAGTGTCCATTCCGGCAGCGATAAGTTTTCAATCTACGGCCCGATCCGCCGCGCGCTGGCGAAGTCGGGAGCCGGGCTGCATATCAAAACGGCGGGCACGACCTGGCTCGAAGAAGTGATTGGACTCGCCGAGGCGGGTGGCGAAGGTCTCGAACTGGCCAAGGACATTTACGCCAAGGCTCTGAAAAAGTGCGACGCCCTCTGTGCCCCGTATGCCGCCGTGATCGACATTGATCCGAAAAAACTGCCCACCACCGCCACCGTGCATGGCTGGACCTCGGCCGAATATGTCGCCGCTTTGCGACACGATCCAAAGTGTCCCGCCTTCAATCCTCATCTGCGGCAATTGATCCACGTCGGTTACAAAATCGCGGCAATGCTGGGCGACCGCTATCGCAATTTACTTGTGGCCTGCGAGCCGACGATTGCCAAAAACGTGACCGGCAATCTGTTCGACCGCCACATCAAGCCGCTGTTTTTGGACCGTTGAGCAGTAAGCCCGGCCGATCGAAGGCCTATCAAAGTAGTTCGCGGTGACTAGAATACATAGCGAACCGCGAAGCCTTGCCTCCCTGCTTTGATCCACCCCTCGACGGACCACTCCCATGCCTGAACAACCTCAAATCATCCTCTCCGGTTTCGCCGACGAGGCCGCCAACCAGCGGACCGCCACCCAACAGTTCGCCGCCTTTGCCGCGCTCGGATTGCAATACTACACGTTGCGATTCATCGACGCAGGCGACGGCATCAAAAACGTGATGAAGTTGACGACCGGCGAGATCACGAAAATTCGCCACCTGGAGGACGAGTACGGACTCAACGTCTCGTCCATCGGCTCGCCCATCGGCAAGGTCAAACTTCTCGACAAAGAAGACGGCACTAAGAACGCTTTCGTCCCGTTCAAAAAGTATTTGGCCAAAGAGGTCAAACGGGCGTGCGAGTTGGCTCATGCGTTCGAGACGAAACTCATTCGCGGCTTTTCGTTCTATCATCCGAAGGGGAGCGACCCGAGCGAGCATCTCTCGCAGACGATTGACCAACTCGGGCAAATTGCCGAGATGTGCCATCGGTCCGATCTCACGTTCGGCGTTGAGGTCGAGGCCAATCTCGTCGGACAAAATGGAAAAATCCTCCAAGAGATTCATCGCAAGGTCAATCATCCGGCTCTCGTTTTGATCTTCGACGCGGGCAACCTCATCAGCCAAGGTTTTTCCGCCGCCGAAACATTCGAGCACTATCAAGCGATGAAACCGGGCCTGGGCTGGATTCACATCAAAGACTATAAGTGTCCGAAACCGATTAAGAAGACGGGCCACGTGAACGAAGAGGCGTTGAAGAATTTCGTTCCCGCCGACCAAGGCGACAGTGCGCACGAGTTGATTTTGCGCGACCTGCGTGACTTGGTGCCCGCGTTGACGAAGAAATTGACGAAGCGGGGGATTCCCGGCGTCTTCGTCGATCTGGAGCCGCACGTGAAAGGGGGCGGTCAATTCGGCGGTTTCTCTGGACCCGACGGTTTCGGGGTCGCACTCCGCTCGTTGTGTCGCGTCCTCGATTTCGTCGGGCTGGGCTATCACCTCCGCGATTTTGAGGACATCAAAGCGGCCCGCGGGTTTTAGGTCTTCCGTAGGTCAGTGCCTGTGGCCTGACCACCATCGATGTCGCGATATTATCCGGGCTAATTGTCGGATTGCACCCCTGTCAGGCCACAGGCCTGACCTACGATACTCATTGATACCACGCTTGCAATTTCATGTTCGCCTGCGACAATCGACGGGATGAGGCCTTTCCAATACTCGCTGAAGCGGCTGTTTCAGGCGATGACGCTGTTCGCCATCCCGTCGCTCGTCTTTGCGTGGGCTGTGCAAGGGGTGATGTGGGCACAATATGTCGGCTGGGGTGTGGGAGCGGCGTGCGTTGGATTGCTCCTCGTGTTTCTCGTGTACGGCTTGTTCTATCTGGTGATGGTCGTGGCAGATCGCATCTTGAACGACGTTCGGCCGATGCAGCCACCGCCGATTCCCAGTGGCGGGGTACCGCCGGTCTCTTTGGGCGGAGTACCGCCAGTTCCGCAAGTCCGACCACCCGCTCCACCACAAGGTTTATAGGGCGACGTTATGTTTGTCGTTAATTCACAATCGTTTCCAGAACGCACGCAGCACTCGGAATTGGGGACTATCGGCGTTGCGAAGTCGGTGGGCATGTTTACGCAAGGGGGTCGGGAATCGGCTTCGCGGAAGAGATTATCTATGTTTGAAAGTCTTCACCGCGAAGCCGACTACCGACCCCTTTCACGTCGCCGTCGATTATTGCCGACACTTCTCACAACCATCGCGATACTGTTCGTCGGCATGTTCGTCGCCCGTTGTCAGTCTTCTTTCGCTGTCCCAGTCTCTCTTCCGAATTTACAGCCGGGCCAAACGAACCCCAGTAATCTGAACGTCCTTATTGACACCGATTGGGTCGAGGGAGGCGATCAAGGTCGATGTCACAACGACCTCGGCCACGACACGCGAGCGAGAACTGGTCATTCGCGTGACCGGTCACGACGGATACATCTCCAGCCTTCTGTTCGAAGGCCAACAAATCGCAACGGACCGTTTGATCATTCCCGCTGCAACAGCGGCCAACACAACATTTTCACTGACGGTCCTGTTACCGCAAACTCCGCCTTCGGAAACGTGCCACATCCAGATATTAGAAGACGGCAAAATTTGGGAGGAACTTTCCACCAACATTTCAATTGGGAGTGGCTTACGAGGAATCACGTCATCGACTTCATCCGTGCGGATGCAAGACTTCAATATCCTGCGGTATGACTCGACCTATGGCGGCCCAAAGAGTATCACAAAGGAAGACATTGACACCAGCAATCCGGCGGATTTGCCCCAACGTTGGATTGGACATAGTGCCATCGATATGATCGTCGTGCGGATGGACGACTTGAAGTCCTTGCAAAAGAATGATCCCGACCGACTCGCGGAATTGCGCCGCTGGACGTCGGCGGGCGGCGTTCTTGTCATCAGCGACATCACGTGGTTTTCAACCGCGCTCAAGGAATTGGAAACTCTGCTGTCGATGCGGTCGCTGAACGTCGCTGAAACTTTGCGCGGCTGGAAACATCTCGGCAGTGCCAATCGGGTGCAACGCGATTTAGGCTTTGGTTGGGTGATCGCGTCGCGCAACAACGAACAATTGACGATCAATTCCTCGAGCCTAGATTCCGCCAAGTTGATCACGGTCCCGAACCGGGGCGATTGGGAACATCGCCAAGGAATTTCGTCCGATTCTTCCGACGACAGTTTTTGGAACTTTCTTATCCCGGGCGTCGGGCTGGTCCCGGTTTGGCAATTCCTCGTTTTGATTTCGGCCTTTGTGATTTTGGTCGGGCCGGTGAATTATCATTTGCTCCGCAAGGCGAAGCGGTTGTCGCTGCTCATTTTGACCGTGCCCGCCGGGGCGGCCGTCGTGACGCTGTGCCTGATCGGGTACGCCCTGATCGCCGACGGGTTGGGCGTGCGGGTGCGTGCCCGGTCGTTGACGCAAATCGATCAAACGGCGGGCGAAGCGGTCTGCTGTGCGCGGCTGTCGTATTATGCGGGCCTGTCCCCGTCGGGCGGCTTGACGTTTCACGACGACACAGCCGTCTGTCCGCTCGAATCTCCGCAAAGCGAATCGCATTCGCCCCGCGTGACCGTTTGGAACGGCGACGAACAACGGCTCGTGACCGGTTGGCTCAACTCGCGGACGCCGACCCAACTTCTCACGACCCGGGCGCGAGCCAGCAAAGCGAAGCTGAACATTCAAGTCGCGGCTGACGGAACTTCAGTCAAAGTCGAAAACCAACTCGGGACGAATATCCAAAAACTGTTGGTCATCGACGCCGAGGGCCGCATTTACGCGGGCGACAATATCGCGGCCGAGAAAATCGTGAAACTCGATCTGTCCAAAGATGAAGAGGCAAAGTGGTCGTTACGCAACGTCATCATTCACAATCAGCCAGCGATTCCCGAAGACTTTTCCCAAATGAATCAGTCCGGCGGCCGCCGCAGAGGGTGGACAAGTTATCCGCAGTCGTACCGCAGTTCGAAGAGTATGTCCAACAACGGGTTGCCGTCTCCCACGCAGCAGACAAGTCAAATGGAAACGGCCATCAATCAACTCGTTGTCAACTTGCTCAATAAAAAGTTCGAGCCAAAATCGTACATCGCCATTGTGGACCGCTCGCCCGAAGTTGAGTTTGGCACCAGCGTCAGCGAAGAAGCCAGCCTGCACATCATCGTGGGGAGGTGGTAATGGTTTCCGCCGGACCGATGATCGAGTTCCGCCGCCTGCATCGCTTTTTCGGCGAGACGCGGGCGGTGGAGGACGTCTCTTTCACCGTCGAAAGGGGACATGTCTTTGGTTACATTGGCCCCAACGGTGCGGGCAAAACGACCAGCATGAGAATCCTAGCCACGCTCGATATGCCGACCTTTGGCGATGCGTATGTCGATGGTTTTTCCGTGATCGACGATCCCGACCGCGTCCGGCGGCGAATGGGGTTTATGCCCGACCATTTCGGCACGTATTCTAATATCAACTGTCGCGAATATCTCGACTTCTTCGCGCGGGCCTATGGTCTGCGGGGTGCGGCCCGACTGCAAGCTCTCAGTTATGTCATGGATTTCACGCAGCTCGATCAATTGGCCGAAAAGCCAATCAGCGGGTTGTCGAAAGGAATGAAGCAGCGGCTCTGTCTGGGTCGGACGATGATCAACGACCCGGCGGTGTTGATTATGGACGAGCCTGCGGCGGGGCTTGATCCCCGTGCGCGGATTGAATTGCGAGAGATGATCCGCCGCCTTGCTTCCGACGGCAAAACGGTGCTCGTCAGTTCGCACATTTTGACCGAGTTGGCCGAGATGTGCGACACGGTTGGCATTATTGAAAAAGGGCGCATGCTCGCGGTCGGCTCCGTCGCGGACATTCAGAAAAAACACGCCAGCGAGCAACTTCGCGTCGTCAAGGTGCGGGTGCTGGGCACTACGGAACCGCTCGTGAATTGGTTGCAGACCCAAGAGCAACTGACCAACGTCGCCATCATGGGCGAAATCGTTCAGTTCTCGCACGCGGGGGACGTCTCGACCGACGCCGACCTACTTCGCACCATGATCCAAGCCAGCATTCACATCGCCGCCTTCGGCAGCCAGGAAACAACGCTTGAAGAGGTCTTCTTAAAGGTCACCGCAGGATTGATTCAGTAACAGCCCTTTTTGATTGATACATGGCACACGACCCCCTTAGGATTTGGAATGAATTAACCTCCCGGTTTTGCAATAGTTCGGTTAGCTGCGACGCGCAGCGGAGCGAAAGCGTCACAACGACAGTACACGTCAAAAGTCAAACCGGGAAGTTAATTCGGACCAGATCCTTAGTTCGACGATTTGGGTCCATTATACGCGTCGAATTTTTCTTTGGCAGAAGCAAATCAAAGTGGACGGGAGTGAATGGCATCACGTTAAGCCGAACTCCTTTCTGGGTCGCGGTTAAGTGATGCTAGCATGGTCGCGTGTGCGGCGGGATTGCTAGCGGTG
>JAYUFG010000154.1:0-6307 GCA_043738845.1 Planctomycetaceae bacterium | reverse complement strand
CTGGATGACAACTCGGCCGCCGATGGTCGCAATGCGCTCCTGTCGTATACGCCCACGACCGGCGGCGTGTATTACGTCGAAATTTCGTCCACAACGGTCTCCACGACGATTGGCGAATATGTCCTCGACATTAGCGGGGCGGTTGCGCCCGCTCCCACCTTCACGGTCGCGTCGATTACCCCGGCCAATGGTTCGCAACTCGTGGCCCAGCCGTTGACGGTTACGGTCGTATTCAACGACGCTATTTTGTTGACCACTCTGAGTGCCTCGGATTTGACGGTTGATGGCATTGCCGCCACAGCGGTTTCCACCACGACGGATCGCACGGCGGTTTTCACAATCTCAAGTTCGTTGGCACAGGGAACCCATACGATTGCCCTGGCGGCGGGAAGCATCACCAGTATTCAGGCGGCCAACCTCGGCGGGTTCTCGTCAACCTTTACGCTCGACACCATCGCCCCGCGGATCATCGCTTCTTCCGTCGCGGCGGGTGCGTTACTTTCGGCCGGAAATCTGTCCTATGTTGTCACCTTTAGTGAGGCGATGAAAACGGCTAACCTTGACGCGACCGATTTTACGCTACTGGGCATCGACAAGAATGTCAGTTACACCGCCACATCGTTCAGCTACAACGGTGCCGGAACGATTCTCACGATCAACTTCACCAACTTGGCAGAGGATCGTTACACCCTGACGCTTCTCAGTGCCGACACGCGGTTTGAAGACGTTTCTGGCAACGATCTGGATGGAGAAGCCGGAGCATTTCCAACCGGTAATGGTGTGGCAGGGGGCAATTTCGTCCTGAACTTTAGCACCGACAATGCCACGCTCGCGATGCCCGCAATGACTGGCGCACTCCCGGCGGGGAGCCTAATTTATGCTTCCACCACGACGACTGACATCACAACCGCTGCGGACACCGACAGTGTGACGCTCTACCTTGATGCGGGACAAACGGTTTCCATCGTCGCCCATCCGAATTCGTCCTGGACTCCGACCGTCAGCTTGCTCAGTCCGACCAGCACCATTTTGGGAACCGTGACCGCAGCGGCCGCCGGACAAGAAGCGGTCCTGCAAACGATCAGCACGACGACGGCGGGAACGTATACGATTACCGCCAGCGGTTCCGGCGGGACGTTTGGAGTCGTATCGATTCAAGCGACGCTCAACGCGGCCGTCGAAAGCGAAAGCCACAACGGAACCAGCAACAACGCCTCGGCAACCGCCCAAAACATCGACAGTAGTTTCAAAACCTTGGTCGGCACGGCGTCGCGGGCCGGAGTCGTCGGCACGAGTGACATCGTCGCCGGAAGTTTGCCGACCGAGATCGAGTCGAACGATACGATTGCAACCGCCAACAACGCCGTTGCCAACTTCACAGCCTATTCCGGCAATCTCTATCACCTCGGGATAAAAGGAACCATATCGTTATCGACCGACACGGCCGACTACTACAAGATTGGAACGCTCGATGTGGGTGACATCATCACAATTTCATTGTCGGGATCGACTAGCCTGCGTGGAACCTTGGTCGATTCGTATGTCTATCTATATCGCGGAACAGCGTCATCACCCGTCCTAGTGACGAGCGATGATGACAGCGGGCCGGGACTCGAATCGTTGATTTATCGCTTTACGATCACGACCGCCGACACCTATTACATCGACGCCGCACCGTTCAGTTCGAGTTACACCGGAACCTACGACTTAGGGGTCTATTTAGAAAACACGGGGACCGCGCCCACCACCGGCGGCTCGGTGACGACCGAAACTGAATCGAACAATACCGCCGCCACCGCCAATGACGTCTCAATTAGTTGGCGGGCATCCCAATATCTCTCCCGCACGGCGGGGACGATCAGTGCGACGACCGACATTGATACCTATCAGTACACGTTCAACGCGGGTGATCTAATTACGATCAACGCCCATTCGACTTCCACGCTGCATCCCAAGATCACCTTATTCAATTCAGCCGGGACTTCGATTGCGTTGGAGGATGGTTCGAGCAGTGGCCCGACGGTCGATTCATTCTTGTATTCCTATCGGATCGTCACGACGGGAACGTATTATATGCAGGTGGCCAGCTTTAGCGGCACGGGGGCGTACAACGCCGACATCTATCTAACTTCGACCATCGCCCCGCCAACGCCGTCAACGCCTGAGGATTGGTACAGTTTCAGTCTCACGGCGGGCGACACGACGACGATTGGTCTCAAGGGGATCACCAGCAGTTCGGCCGTACTTGAACTGAAAAACGCCGCTGGCACTACGCTCGTTACCGGTGCGACCAGTTCCGGCGGACTTGATAAGCTCATCAGCAATTTCACCGCCACCACGACGGGAACGTATTACATTCGCGTCACCGGTGGCACCGGCAACTACGACGTCGTCGCGACCAAAAACGCGGCGTTCGACAATCAGGTCAACAGCACTTTGGCGACCGCGCAACCCATTAGCACGACCGGCACCGTCCTGGGCGCGATCTCCGCCGCGAGCAGCGACTATTATTCCGTCACACTGACGGCGGGCACAGCATTGCGAGTGACGACGACAACTCCCGGCGGAACCGCACTCCAGGGAATCAACGCGCTCGATCCAAAGTTGGAAATTTACGACTCGACGGGGACGCTGCTACTTGCCGACGACAACTCCGCCGGCGACGGAAAGAACGCTTTGGTCAATTTCACCGTTCTCACCAGCGGCACGTATAAAATTCGTGTGCTAGGCGGTGGCAATGGCGACTATACCCTCTCCACGAGTCTGGTCGCACCGGCCTCGGTCACCCAGCGTGCCCTCTTCTACAACAACTCCGCCTTTGATGGCAACAACATTGCCGCGAATGCTGCCGACGATGCGGCGATTGCCACCGACAAGACCGCTCTCTTGCCCGGCGGGACCGGTTCCTTTGCCAACTACAGCAGCTACAGTCGCGGCATCAACGGGATTATGATCGACGTCGCGGGCCTTTCCGGCACGCCGACCGCCGCCGATTTTGTCTTCCGCGTGGGCAATAATAACAACCCGAACGGTTGGGTGACGGCTGCCGCACCGACGATCACGGTTCGCAAGGGGGCGGGCGTGGGGGGTTCCGACCGGGTCGTTCTGACCTGGGCCGACGGCACCATTGTCAATCAATGGCTGCAAATCACCGTGAAAGCCAGCCTGCGGACCGGTTTGCTGACCGACGATGTCTTTTACTTCGGAAATGCGATTGGCGAAACGGGCAACTCGACCGGCAATACCTTCGTCAATGCCACGGACGAAATTATGGCGAGAAACCAAGCGAACGGTTCAGTCGGCGTGACCTCGGCCTACGATTTCGACCGCAATGGAATTGTCGATTCAGCGGACGAAATGATCGCCCGAGCGAATCGGACGACGTTTGTGAATGCACTCAACCTGTTTACGGTGCCATAATTCTGCGGACCAGCCGACCTACGCAATTTTTGGCTCGAACTCTGGCCATTTGTCGCACATCGGTCGTTTCGCATTGATAAAAATTAGGGAAAAAAGAAAAAATGCTTGACCCCCACCAATGACGAGCATAGAATCGGGACGCGAAATGGAAATTCGGTTTTTCAATATCGAGTGACCTTTTTACGCATCGCTGTATCGTATCCTAGATTTTTGCTTTGGATTCCTCCACTTTTCGACTTCGACGAGTTGCTACTGACGAGATTGATTTACCTCTCTACGGACGCTAATGAATCTGAATCTGGCATTCTATCCCTATCGGTGCGCCGTGTTTTCCCACGTCGCTGAATGCCGTCTTTAATCCGTTTGTGCTTTGACGTACTGCAAGGCCCTTGGTCACACGGCGATTGGCAGTCGGCCTGCATCGCTCCGCAAGGCTGTTCGTCAATGCCGCTGGCCCACGTTTTCCAACGGTTCAGGTTCGCATTCCGTTGCATTCATTTTGCAATCGTTTCGACTCACCGTTCGTTTTGTAAATCGAGTTTGTGACCGGCCGCACAACTGCATGTCCGCCCAATTTTCGACTTAGTCCCGTCAGAATCGAACGACATGAGATTTTGTTCGTTCACCGCTCAACGTAAATTTTTCTGGAGATTCGCTCGTGAAGAAGCTCAAAATTCTGTTTTTTCTGTGTCTAACCCTATTGTCCGTTAGTGGGCCGATAAACGCGGCTCGGGCCGTAACTTTGCCCGTCATTGTTGTTGGAAACAATGCACTTCAACCCAATCAAGCGGGACAGTTCATTTCGATCTATGTGAGTGGCGGCCAAGCAGTTCAGGGAGTGAACTTCAACGTAAAAATCGGCGATGGCGGAACGCTCACCGGCGGCACCGACACCGGACCAACCCTGCAAAACGTCGATCTCACATCGGGAATCTTCGCTCCCAATAACACCGGTCAAAGCAACGGGACTTCTCCTCTGTTGTGGAATTCGGTTGTCACAACATCGAGCGGCTTTGTCAACGCCGACGGACTCTTGGCCATCTTAACGGTCAGCACGGTGGGAATTCCCGCTGGAACGATCAAGTCATTATCGTTAACGCCCGATCCGATCTTTGGCGGCAATACCGATTTTGCCGGTCTGAGTGCCAATATCACCAACGGTACCATCTCGGTCGTTCCAGAGCCGTCGTCGATTTCCCTGATGATCGTTGGAGGAATCATGTGCGGATCCCTCCTTTATCGAAAACGATCACTCCGCCTTAACGGACTGGTTCGTGATGGCAAAATGGTTTCGCCGAGACAGTCCGATTCTATTTCGATTCTACGATAAATGGCCCATGCGACCATCTCGGTAGTCCTGAATGGCCTCGTGGATTTGTTGGCGCGTGTTCATCACGAACGGACCTTGTCCAACGACTGGTTCATGCAAAGGTTCACCAGACAGAATCAGTACCTGCGAAGGTGAATCGGGCCGCAGCACGACGAGATCGCCCGCCCGGTCGAACGACACCAGTTCCACTGCTTTCACCGGCGTGTCGTTCACTTGCACAGACCCGGTTTGCACGATGAGCAGCGTCGTATGACCCTCGGCAAAGCGAAGCTCGACCGGTGCCGCAGCGGTCAATTGCAAATCCCAAACCTGGATCGGAGTGAAGGTCTTCGCCGGTCCGCGTGCGCCTTGAAACTCACCCGCAATCACGCGGACCACTCCCGCACCGCCCGGCAACATCACTTGCGGAATCTGCGAATCAAGTAGGCTTTGATAATGCGGCGGCGTCATCTTGTCCTTGGCGGGCAGGTTCACCCACAATTGAACCATTTCAAAAACACCGCCCTCTTTTGAAAATCGTTCGCTGTGGAATTCTTCATGGACCACGCCCGAGGCGGCCGTCATCCACTGCACATCGCCGGGACCAATACGGCCCTGGCTGCCGGTGGAATCGCGATGTTCCAGTTCGCCCTGATAGACGATGGTCACCGTTTCAAAGCCGCGATGCGGATGTTCGCCGACCCCGCGAAGGGCTTCGGAAGGCGTAAACGTATACGGACCGCCATAGTCCAGTAGCAAAAACGGATCGTAGAGGTTCGCGTCCTGGTTGTAGGAGAACAGACTTCGCACGGGAAATCCGTCGCCCACCCAATGGGATGCAACGTCACGCACAATTCGATGGATGGTCTTCATTTTTAGATTCTCCCAGGCGTCGAGCAAATACCGTAACCGTTTCAATATAACGATAACGGTTTCCGTCAGGTACGGGGTACCTGAACTACGAAACTACGAAACGGTTGTGCCATTTGACTACGCGACTTCGTAGCCTGGTGGGTTGTCGCCGTCCCATGCCGGTGATTCGCGAAAAGCATCTTCAAGATTCGCAAACCATCCAGAATCCATTCCCATGCTTAGGTACTGGCCGGTGATGAACAACAAGCCCCAAGGATACGATGGACCGAATCCGCACTCGCAATACGCGATGCAGGTATTTGTCGGGAGATGATCGAGGACAATCCAGCACGGGAATTCTTGTACAGATTCACCGTAGTCCCACTCTCGCATCTCGCATCGAGGTGCTACAAACAAAGGCTTCATCGCTCGAAGTACCGCCGCATCCACGATACGCGAAAGTTCTGCGTCGACCCTCATTTGGATCATCTCTTTGTCATCCATGGATGTGTCGGCAAACGACCAAGGTAACTTGGCGGCGGCCAGAAACCTTTGATTTTAGAAAACGCCCGAACCGCCGCTCGGGTTGACCGCCTTGTTCTGTCGCGGCCGGGTGGCACTGGCTTTGCCCATTGATCTTAACACATCTTTGCTAGCATCAAAAAACGCCGGGGAAACGCATGTGCGAAAATTGAACACTCAAAACGCGAAAGTCGATTTTTCCGA
>JAYUFG010000153.1:0-6314 GCA_043738845.1 Planctomycetaceae bacterium | reverse complement strand
CCCGATCCGAAGGGCCAAAAAGCCCACGAGACCGTCGTGACCTACGACGTCAAGCCGAGCGACATTCACAAAGCACTCGAAGAGCTTGGACTTAAGCCGGGCAAACCAGCCAAGGGAGAAGGGGCTGTTCCCGCCGGTCCAGAGGTCAAAATCTCGCTCGATGTGGGCGGCCGGATGGTGCCGATTGAAAAATGTTTGGTCGATAAAAAGACCGGCAAGTCACTGCCGACGCTGAAATGGCTCTTCACCGGTTCCGTCATGAAACAGCCCGACCCCAACAAGCCCGAGCAAGTTTACGCGGCCGATCTGACGGGTACCTTGATCGCCGTGTTTCCCGTCACCGACGAAACCGTTTTTCAAACGAATCTGACGATGAAGGATGAACCGATTTTGAAAATGGAAACCGACAAGACGCGGCTTCCCAAAGAGGGCGAAACGGTGAAATTAGTGATCGAAGTGAAGTAGCGAGAATGTTTTTTACCCGTTCCGTAAAATCACCCAATGTCTCGCTGAAAACCTAAATCCGCGCAGTTCCCGGCCAAAGAGACGAAAAAGAGATACGAACCATCACGCAATCGCGCTGGTGGCCGCTTGAAAGTCGGGATTGTTGCGGATCGGGTCGAAGTCGTGTTCCGCATCGATCAGATCGCGATAGTTCGGGTCAATTTGCAAGGCGTGGCTAAGACATGTCACCGCCCGGCGGCAGTTTCCAGCCAAGCTCCAATAACAGGCCAGATTGTAATGCAGGATCGCTTCGGCCGGATCGACGGCGAGGGCTTCTTCCAGCGATTCAATCGCCAAGTCGATGCGACCCGTCCGTTTGTAGCACCAGCCGAGCATCAGCCAGATGTGAATGTTCTGGTTGTCGAGTTGCGTCGCTTCCCGCAGGACAAGAACCGCCTCGGCATACCGTTCGAGTGCCCGCAGGGCGAGTCCCTTGAGGTACAAAACCTGTAAGTGGTCGGAGCCACCCTCGACGCGCTCGAGCATTTTGAGCGACCGGCGGGCGATACGCTCGCGGTTGACCGGTTGCACGTTCATTTCGCCGGGGAACAACTCGATTAGTTCGAGGTAGCCCTCGACTTCGCGAACGATCTGCTGGCGGTGGATTCGTACATGGCCCGACATGGTGGGCCTCCCGGAGAAAAATGGAATACAAAAACGGTTCGTGGACGAACCGGCTAAGCGGGGAAATAAACGCCGAGTGAATTGGAAAAGCCGTTTGAACGAACGCTCTTTTCGCCACCATCTCTATTTTACTCGATGATTGGCGGAAGCCAAATGCCAAGTGACCCGGCGGGCCGAAATCTTGAGAAAAATTCTTCGAATGCAACGGAAAATCGCGACGGGACGACCGGGTAAAACGGTCGCGTGGGATAAACTGTGCCGGTAACGGTAACGAACAATCGAAGGATGAATTCCGATCACGTCCCAACAAATCGCAATAAGG
This sequence comes from Planctomycetaceae bacterium, assembly GCA_043738845.1. Taxonomy (GTDB): domain Bacteria; phylum Planctomycetota; class Planctomycetia; order Pirellulales; family DASRSE01; genus DASRSE01. The sequence continues at coordinate 4,864 of JAYUFG010000153.1, read as the reverse complement.
CATACTTCTTGCGACCTGATCGCAGGACCATCACCGTTTCACTCGCCAGATCGACAACCGTAAGTTGTGTGTCTAGTCCTGCCACGCGGCGGTTGTTGACATACGCACCCCCTTGCTCAATCGTCCGCCGGGCGTCTCCCTTACTCTTGGCCAATCCGGCCGCAACGAGGGCGTCAATAATGTTTAAGCCCGTCTCCGCCAGTTGCGTTCGCGAAAGTTCTTGGCTCGGCACGTCGGCGAAGATGCTTCCCAATTGAGCATCGTTCATACCTTGGCCGATTTCTGCACCGAACAAAATTTCGGTTGCCTTGAGAGCCGTGTCCAAACCAGCTTGACCATGCACAATGCGAGTGACCTCTTCCGCAAGTCGGCGTTGGCTCTCGCGTTTGCTCGGATCGGTTGTGCGGGCGGTATCGAGCGATTCAATTTCCGCATGAGTCAGTTCCGTGAGAAAACGCAAACACTTGCCCGCATCGGCGTCGTCCACGTTGAACCAATACTGATAAAAAGCGTAAGGACTGGTCCGCTCGGGCGAGAGCCAAACGGCTCCCGCTTCGGTCTTACCCATCTTTCCGCCGTCGCTCTTGGTCAAGAGAGGACAGGTCATGCCGTACAGTTTCACACTCCGCAACCGGCGACCGAGGTCGATTCCGGCGGTTACATTTCCCCATTGGTCACTGCCGCCAATTTGCAATTCGCAACCGAATTTTTCGTGCAAGTGAACGAAGTCGTAGGCTTGCAGCAGCATGTAACTAAATTCAGTGTAGCTCAAGCCGCTGTCGGTTCGTTCGAGTCGGCTTTTGACAGAGTCCTTGCTGAGCATCACATTCACCGGGAAATGCTTGCCGATGTCGCGGAGAAAATCGAGATAGCTGAACGTGTTCATCCAATCGAAGTTATTGACCAAAACGGCGGACGTTGAGCCTGAATCGAAATCGAGAACTGCCCGCATTTGGACTTCAATCGCCGCGACATTTTTTCGCAGGGTGTCGAGCGACAGGAGATTCCGTTCTTCGCTCTTGCCCGTTGGATCGCCGATCATGCCCGTCGCCCCACCGACAACGGCGATGGGCCGATGCCCAGCCCGCTGAAATCTTCGCAACATCAGAAGTGGGATCAAATGACCCACGTGCAAACTGTCGGCGGTCGGGTCGAAACCGGCGTATAACGTCCGACCACCCTCCTGAAGCCATCCGGGGAGGAAAGTGTCGTCGGTCGTTTGGTGGAGCAACCCCCGCCAGGAAAGATCGGCAAAAATATCGGACATGAAATGGATCGGAAAATGGATGGGGAAATGTTAAAGATTGAGGATGCGGCAAATGACATTATGCAGAGTGATTTTGGAACATCGACTTGCCAGATTGTCGGCTGCAATTGGGGCCTCCGTCAAGTGGCGGACTCGCTGACCATTGGCCAGCCTGATTGACCATCGTCTATCATTACAATTGCCGATTTCTTGAAGCCTCTGGTTTTTGCCCCTTGCATACCTTCCAAAAAGTCGTAAACTGAAATTGTCGGCATTGCAGTCCTGCCCCCTGCAAGCTGACCGAGCCGCCGGGAGCAATCCTGTGCGGCTTGTCTTTTTTACCGACCGAATTTCTCCGACCGTCGGCATTAACTTTTTCGGACTGATCGTGAGTCTCGGTCCTCGGACCGCACATGTCATTCCTTACCGCACCCGCCGCCGTTTTGCTCCATTCGGCAGACAATACGTGCGTTGCTGCTCGCGATCTGAAGTCAGGTGAAACCGTTCGTATTGCCGGTTACACGGTCCGTCTGAACGGCGACGTCAAACTCGGTCACAAGATCGCCCTGTCAAAAATCGCGGCTGGCGGTGCCGTGACAAAGTACGGCCAAACGATTGGTTTTGCAATCCACGAAATTGCTCCCGGCGATTGGGTTCACGTCCACAATGTCTCGGCGGAGTATTTTCAAAGAGACTACGAATACAGCACGGCCATTCCGCCCGACCCGACACCGATCACCGATCGGACCTTTTCAGGATTCCGCCGGGCCGATGGTCGCGCCGGGACGCGAAATTATCTCGCGATCATTTCGAGCGTGAATTGTTCGGCGACCGTCTGCAAGTTTGCCGCGCAGCAAGTTCGCGAGTTGGGAATGCTCAAAGCGTTCCCAAATGTCGATGGCGTGATTCCCATCGTGCATGGAGCCGGTTGCGGAATTCAATACGGCGGCGAGTATCACAACATTCTTTCTCGCTCGCTCGGCGGAATGGCCAAGCATCCCAACATCGGTGGGTATTTGATTATCGGGCTGGGATGCGAGACGGGCGCGATTGGATACATGGTCGAGCGGGAAAAACTCGTGCAGCTTTCGATCCCCGGCCAAGCAGCAAACGGGCCAAATCGGCCGTTGATTATGAGTATGCAGGACATGGGCGGAACGCGAAAAACGGTTGCAGCGGCCGTCGCAGCGATTGCCACGCTCTTGCCACAAGTCAACGATATTTGTCGTGAGACGATTCCGGCCAGCGAGATTTATTTGGGAACAAATTGCGGCGGTTCGGATGGAAACTCCGGCGTCACGGCTAATCCTGCGCTGGGCATCGCGAGCGATTTAATTGTGGCTTGCGGCGGCACGACGATCTTGGCCGAGACTTCCGAAGTCTACGGCGCGGAACAACTGTTGACGCAGCGTGCGCGAACGCCGCAGGTCGCTGAAAAACTGATCGAGCGGATCAAATGGTGGGAATGGTATGCGGGCGTGTTCGGCGCGACCCTCGACAACAACCCGTCACCGGGAAACAAAGAAGGGGGCCTGACCACGATTTATGAAAAGTCGCTCGGTGCAATTGCCAAGGCTGGCTCGACCGCCCTCAATGAGGTTTATCAATATGCTGAACAAGTGACCGCCAAAGGTTTCGTCTTGATGGACACTCCGGGCTTCGACGCCGTCAGTGTGACCGGGATCGTGGCGGGTGGGGCGAATGCCTTTGCATTCACAACCGGCCGCGGAAGTTGCTTTGGCTGCAAGCCGACGCCGAGCATCAAGATCGCCACCAACACGCCGATGTACGAACGGATGAGCGAGGACATGGACATCAACGCGGGCGCGATCCTCACCGAAGGGCAATCTATCGAATCCGTCGGTCGCGAGATTTTTGAGGAAATCCTCGCCGTCGCCAGCGGAAAAAAAACGAAAAGTGAACTGCTCGGTTATGGCGACGAAGAATTTGTCCCCTGGCCACTGGGACCAACACTATAGGGCGATAATCCCCAATCCCCCGGGAAGTCATGCCGTAACCTCGCGACCCGTTTTAATTCAGCACAACCGAATGATCGAAGAAAGTTCAAATCGCCGCCAGTCTTGTCAGCGGCACGATTTGTGGTAAGAATGAACTCCGGCACCCGATAAAAACGAGAGATTTGACATTCGTGCCTTGAATAGTAAACACTTTGCGGGCGTAGCTCAGTTGGTAGAGCGCTAGCTTCCCAAGCTGGATGTCGACGGTTCGAGTCCGTTCGCCCGCTCTTGTAAGTCATTTTCACGCCGACGCTCCGACGTCGCCCGTGCCCACAGGTCGAACTCTCCGCCAATCGACGGCACGAGAAATCAATTCTGCCGCGAATGGAGAGTTTCTCATCAAAGAAACGTTACTGGTCGGCCATGATGCCCGTCATTGTTGTCGAGCGGGGAATTGAAATCAACGATGCATTGAAGCGAATCGCAAGGTTTCGTGGCTGCACCACGGGTCGGAAACCAACCCATGTCACCCCGCGAGAGAAATTAACGAACTAACGTCGCCACCCGTGAACCTAAGGAGCAATCATGTAACCCGACACCAACAAAAGCCCCAAAAGTGTCGCCGAATCGCTCCGAGTCTTGCCACCGTCTTTTTCGCTAAGAACAATAATGTGATTATTATTTTCGGCTGAAAGTCGAAATGCCGGAAAAGCAGCGATTAGATGGTTCGTAATGAGCTTTTTCATTTCACCAGTTTCGGTTTGCACTTGTGCAATTAGTTCTCCTTTTGTAGTTGCGCTCGGTTGGACGATCATCCAGCCCAAATCTGGTTTGGTTGGTGTTGACGTTGTGATGCGGCGAACCACACAAAATCCGTCCCAATCCTTTGGGATCCTTTTGGCACATTCGGATAGAGTATTTTCGTTGCGTCGTTCGCTCGACGGAAAAAACGTACTTGAAATTGTATTGTCGTCGGTACTCGCAATCAGGAAATTATTGCGGCGAAAATAGTAATAGGTCAGTCTTTTTTTCCCAAATGGATATTCGAAGCTGTAAAGACGGTTCCCATCGCGGACTTTCGCGTCGGCTTTCGATTTTATCGCACTCTCAATCGCGTCGGCAGTTTTCTCGTCACCAGCATCAATAATCTGCATGCCACTAAAGCTCGGCGACGATCCCGGTGCGAATTCAACGGCTCGTTTCCAAGATACAAAAACTGACTTTATTTTTCGGTCCTGCGGCCATGCGGTCGCCATACCATCAATCGCAAAGAACATGTGCGAGGTTGCTCGGAACATTAAATCCGACAAGTCACCTACGTCAGAGGCACCAAACACTAGGTCCTGCGATGGCTTATACTTGCCAGACGCTAATGCAATACTATCGACTTCGTCCGGCAATTTCCCAACAAGTGACGAAAGGCTATCCGCATTTTCTGCGAGATGTTTTTCTGGTGCTGTGGATTGATCTGTTGTCGCTTGGGCACGAGCAAGGTGGCCGCTCGAAAATACTAATGCCAAACTCATTAAGTAAAATAGACTTGTGGTCACGAGGGTCACCCGGGGGGAGATAGTCCCGATGTTAGTTGAAAAGGCTTTGGCTCGGTGAATGATTTTTAGGCGTGTTTGTGTTTGGCGTCAAGGTTGGGGGTAACGATTCT
>JAYUFG010000152.1:0-6322 GCA_043738845.1 Planctomycetaceae bacterium | reverse complement strand
TGTTTGATCGAGTACAAGGTCATAGATCAACCAAGCCATTTCGGCTTTGTTTACCGGCACTTCTTTTAGGACCGGAAGGGTTGCGAAGAAATGCGAATCAAGTGCAACAGCTGATTTCTTTCCCCACGCGTGAATTATCCCACCCTTGTAGAGCAGTTGTGGTGCAAGTCGCTTACGTGAAGACGAAAGGAAATCAGGATGAGGATAATTGACCTCTGTTCGCCAATTCATATTCGCGTTCGCTTCGGGCGATTCCATGAAACGCTCAAATGGTCGTCGCACGTTACCGGAAATATAGACAGCCTGGACCTCTAAGGCTCCAAAGTCCGTTATCTTCCCGCGGTCATCGTACGCCACAAGAACTACATCTATGTTACCGGCTGACCCATCGTTCTTGTCTCGTAATCTGACTTCCGTCAAAGATGTCCACGTGGCATTTGGCTTAAAAAAGAAATTCGCCGCGTCGGTAGCAATCGCCCATTCTTGCCGAAACCGGATGGGGCAGGTGATTACGGTTTTCCCATCATGGAATACCGAGCAGGTGCCAAGAGGATCGTTTGCCTTGTCTTTTGTGCAGTTTGGTACTTTATTATTGAATGGGCAAAGGCGGTTCAATCGGTGGCGAGAGGCAATTTCCGAATGATTATTGCATGGGAACCCGAACACCTCGGCCAGAGGGTGTAACGGTAATGCCGGTAGCTGCGTCGATTGTTGTTTGGGCGCCTTCTTAGCCATACTTACTAATGTACCAAATCGCTTGGCGCAGGACATGCACCGTCAAAATGCCCACGGTGCGGCATTTGAGACGCTACTATGGCAACGAACTAATTTTTATGCAGACCTTCATAACGCCGGTTCCGGTCCGAATTTTGTGAATTGGCCGAGGAATCGGATCGGCCACAAAGAACTTTGAATGCCTCGTTTGCGGTAGTTGTCTTATTTTTCGTTTGGAGAAATTAGGCGGTTCGATGAATCGGTATAACGTGGCGGCACACGACGAACAAGGATGATTGCTGGATTAGAGCAACGCTTGAAGCGATTGTCAACAAAAGCTCCGACGCGGGTAGCCGAGGTTGGTTTTTCAGCCTGGGTTGCAGCCAAGACGCACTGTTTTGACTTCTTCACTCAACCCAGTCGATTTTCACGCCGACGCTGCGACGTTTCTCGTACTAGCAGGCTGAACTGCATCGCCCATCGGGGCATTTGAGGCCAAGCCTGGTCGGACCGGATGCAAGCGGATGTAGTTTAGCCGCTGTTCGATCTTTTGGCGACGATCAATTTCCAGCGCACGACGATTTCACGATTTTACGGAGAGACCGGACATTACGGCAATCGCGCTGGCCGGGGCAACGGAATTCTTCGTCCCGGCACGGGGTCAGAGTGCCCAGCGATTCTGCCGTCCGACCGGGGCGGTTTTAGCCGATTTGATGCTGCGCCGGGTGGCGGTTGGATCGCTATTGGTAGGCTCACCGCGTGGACGCGGCGGCTAAGCGATAGGACGGCGGGTCGGCTAAGCGATGGGACGCGGCGGCTAAGCGGTGGGATCGGCGGGTCGGCTAAGCAAATGGGATCGGCGTTGAAGTTGCTTGGCTCAGTCAGGTTTCCTCTTGGCGGTTACTTCGCGAACAGAAATGCGAGTCCGATGATCGCTCCGGCTATCAACAGGATACTTCCGAAGACGATGGCCAGAACGATTCCCACCACGGCTCCGGCTGAAACTCCAAATTCAGTGCGGTAAGGATCGAACTCCCGTCCCACATCGCCCGCCCTGGCGGAGATCGGACGCTTAAATCGCAGGCGTTGGTTGTCGAATTTCTCCACGAGTGTCCAGCCAGCCTTGGCCTCTTCGGCACACGCCTGTTGCAACACTTCTGGTTTCTTGAATCCGGCTAAATTGGAGCGAAGTATCTTGAACTCCCAATCACCTTGCAGATCGGCATCGGTGTAATTTGTCATTTCCTCTTCTTCCTGTCTCTGCCGTGCAGCTTCGGCGGCTGCGGCGGCTGCTCCAGCACTCATGGAAAACTCCCGGCCATTGATTCAAGATGCGAAGTCTGGATTCTACCGGGTGGCCGACGTTGCTTGCAACCATCGGGCGCAGCCAAGAGGCGTTCCTTTTAATGTCGTCACTCGACCCAGGCATTTTTCACACCGACGCTGCGACGTTGCTTATACCGGCGGGACGAACGGCAGCGTCCATCGGGGCACTTGAGGCCAAGCCTGGGCGGGCCGGATTCAAGTCGATGTAGTTTAGCGGCTCTTTGATCTGTTTGCGACGATCAATTTCCAACGCACGACGATTTCACCGAGTGACGGGACGTTACGGCAATCGCGCGGGCTGGGGCGAAGGAGTTCTTCGGCGTGTCGCGCGGGGTTTTGTGCCCCGACGATTCCGCCGTCCGACCGGGGCGGTTTTAGCCGATTTGATGCTGCCACGGGTGGCGGTTGGATCGCTATTGGTAGGCTCACCGCGTGGACGCGGCGGCTAAGCGATAGGATCCCGATGTGCGTCGGTGGCTAAGCAATGGGATTCCGGTGCGTGTTGAACGCTAAGCGATGAGGGTTCCGGTGCGCGTCGGTGGCTAAGGAAATGGGTCGCTGTTGACTTTCAACGACGGAACATTCAACGGCGGACAATTGGCACCCGGTCGATCAACGGCCGAGCCACTTCAGGCCGATCAAGACGACCGAGAGTCCGCCGATGGCGGCGAGGAGGGTTTTACCCTGCTCCAGGGGCGTTTTGCCCGCCAGTTGCTCCCAAGAAAGTTCGTCGCTGGTCGCCGGATTGCGCAGGTGAATATCCTTTGGAGATTCACGCCCCAGTGAAGGTTGGGACATAATATGGCCCGCTCCGGTAGAATTGGGTTTGGGACTAAATGTTGCGGTGGAGCGTTCCGGAAATCCCATTGCCGATTGCTGATTCGCTCGTGGCCGATTGGCATAAGGTGTGGAAGTGAGTGGTGATGTTGTCATTGGGGGTGACTCGAACGCAGAAAGTCCCGCCGTGGGATTGCTTCGCAACGAGCCATTCAATCCGATCGGTTGTGCAAATGGATCATCGAGGGAACGCAATTTGGGCGTCGCTACACCAAGACTCGGTGTCGGCGGCGCGTTAGGTGCGGTCGTCGCGAATTGATTGGCCGTTGCTCCCACTGGTCGTGCGGCGATTTGCGTAGAAGGTGTGGAAGTATCGCTGTTCGGTGGCAAAACGGTTGCGAGAAAACTTTGCACGCGGCCGCAATAGCTGCCGAGCGTGGTATTGGAACTGGCACCGAACAGAACGCCCGCCAGTTCTCCCTGTTGATTGAAAATTGGCCCGCCGGAATCGCCTTGTCGCGCGGCAACCGACAACTCGACCCACTCCTGAGGAAGATTCGTTTGCGGCGCGAAATAATGGGTGCAGCGGCCAGTGGCCAAGCGATACGTCCCGTGACCATATCCGGCAATCGACAGGACATCACCTGGCTGCGGCGGACGGGTCGCCAGCGGGACCGGCGAACAGGTCGGCTTCCAAATTGCCAACGCGGCCAAGTCCCACGTCTTGTCGGCCTTCAATAATTTCGCACCTGAGACAAAACCGTCGGGAAACCGCACTGTGATTTCGTCCGATGCTTCATTGACCACATGCCAATTTGTGAGCACCAAACCATGCTGGTCGCGGACATCGACAAGTGTTCCCGAACCAAACGACATTCCGTCGCGATTGGGAACGATGATTCTGGCTACCGAAGGGTGCGGCCGAGCGGCGGGTGCCGACGAAGTTGCCTCTGCACTGCGCGCAGTCGAGCGACTTCCCCAGCCGAGAAACATCTCGGGCAGGTTTTCTTGTGCCGAGGCAACGCCGGGCAGCAATGCCAATATCCAACCAACGCACGCGCGGTATCGCACAATAGATTCCTATCCGTAAACCGTGAGAAATGCTGACGAAAACGTCGCGGCCACGAGGGCCGTTTCACGGATAGGCATTATTTAGCGGAGACCGACGTTTTTCGCTGTTGTTCGTTTTTCACGATCAGGCGTAACAACTGCTGACGCAATTGCTCGGCTTCGTCGGTTCGTTTGGTGAACGTGTTTGAAGTTTCTGCCATATTCACACCTCGTGCGAACGTCATTATGAAAAGTGAGAAGCTCGTCTGCGTCGCGCAGGTTTTCAGCGCGATGGCCTTTGGGGCGAGACGTTCATCTCCGTCGTTTTCCAACAACGTTCTTTATCGCAAGCAACTTATTTTGTTACACGTCCATGATTCCCGAATGATCGGATAACGGATCCGCAATCGGGTCAAAATGTCGCACTGCGATTCGGCGGTCCTTGGGCCGCCGCAGGGTTCAGAGAGTCAAGCCGCGATGGGCCGACCCCCTTTGAGCTCTTCCGCTCGGGGAGGAAAATCCTGTCCTTGGTGATAAAGGTCTTGCAGTCGTCGCAACTCTGCCTTCAACGCCTCTTCGACCAACTTTGTCAGTGTCAACCGGGCCGGATTTCCCGCCAGTTGCACCACTGCATTACGAGCAGCGTCCAAAAGTTCCGCCGAAACATACACCGTCGCCCGCACTTTGCGACCTGCATTAGTATGTAGCCGGGGAAAGCTCACAGGACACCACAATTTTTGAACGGATTGAAGGAGAGGAAGGGCAAATTACAATGACAAATTTTTCAATACTCTTAGCCGTCAGTCGCGATGACCTAAACCGACTCTTCTCACATCTTCGGAATGCCTCCGACAAAAAATTACCTTCTGATTCAAACGTCCTACGTTTTCGCCAACCCTCCTGATCGCCACAGGCAACGCCGGAAACTACGATTGAATTCGTGGCAAGGCTGTTAAATTCGGCATATTTTGACACTGCTCGTCGAATCGATGGGTTCCATCCTGTGTTAATTCGACTCCCCCGAATCGGGTCCATTTGGTATCTTGTTTGGAAGTGGGCAATTCGATTGGCCAAACTCGTTTTCTCAATAAAGTTCGCGTATTCCCTATCATGCAGCTTCCTCGCAACCCTACCCGTTCTGTCCGAATTGGCACTGTCACGATTGGCGGCGGTAATCCCGTCGCCGTGCAAAGCATGACCGCCACACACACGCAGGATGTCGCCGCGACGGTTGGCCAAGTGAATGATCTTTTGGCGGCGGGTGCCGATGTGGTGCGTATCGCCGTCGATAGTCGTAAAGATGCTGACGCCCTGGCCGAAATTCGGAAACAGACGTCCGCGAATCTGTCCGTCGATTTACAGGAGAATTATCGACTTGCCCACGATGTCGCACCCTATGTCGATAAAATTCGCTACAACCCCGGCCACCTCTACCACCACGAACGAGAAAAGCCGTGGCAGGACAAAGTCAAATTTTTGGCCGACGTGGCGAGCGCGAACGATTGTGCGATTCGCATTGGCGTGAATTGCGGCAGCGTCGATCCGGCGCAAGTCGAACAGCACGGTACGAACGATTCGCTCGCGCCGATGTTGGCCAGTGCCTGGGAGCATTGCGATTTGCTCGACCGCTTGGGTTTCACACGCTATTGCGTCTCGTTGAAGGATTCCGATCCGACGAAAGTGATCGACGTAAACCGCCGCTTTGCCGAGCGTCGTCCCGACGTGCCGCTCCATTTGGGCGTGACGGAAGCGGGACTTCCGCCCGACGGTGTCATCAAAACCCGCATCGCGTTTGAGCAACTCATCAGTCGCGGCCTAGGCGACACGATTCGCGTTTCGCTCACCGTGCCGAATTCGCGCAAGCATGAGGAGATCGTGGCGGGCCGACAGATTCTGGCCGACATCGCGGCCGGTCGCGTGCGCAGTGTCGTTCATTTCGACCGCAGTTCGCTGAACATTATTTCTTGTCCCAGTTGCTCGCGCGTTGAAAACGAAGCCTTCATTGAACTCGCTCAACAGGTCAAAGAAATGACCCGCTATGCCCAAAATCATGCGATCACCATCGCCGTGATGGGCTGTCGCGTGAACGGGCCGGGCGAAACGGACGACGCCGATCTGGGGCTATGGTGCGGTCCGACCGTTGTGAATCTCAAGCGGGGCGGGATAGAACTGGGTGCGTTCCCTTACGATCAAATTCTGGATCGTCTCAAAGGGGAACTCGACCAACTAATCACCACCAAAACAACGGCGAACTGATAACGTGGCCAAAGTTCCATCGTCCAAACATTGAATTTAACATCCTTCACGAAGAATTGAATTCCATTCGCAGTTGGCAAGCCTAGCGACACCACGGGTTCCCCAGGGCAATCGCACGTTAAATGGCTTGTTTTCCGGGGTTTTTCGTTTCGGAAGATGAAAAAATCCACTGCTAGCAACACAGCTTGAGAAATTTAGG
>JAYUFG010000151.1:0-16928 GCA_043738845.1 Planctomycetaceae bacterium | reverse complement strand
GCGTATATGCTGGCGATCACGAATCTGGGCACCTCGAACCCCGGCAAGGGCGAAGAGGCACTGACGCTGATCAACGAAGTCGTCCAGATTTTCGGTCCTGATCGTGATATTCTTGACACCCGATCCATGTGCTACTTAGCGGCTGGCAAGGTAGACAAGGCCATTCAGGATTTAGAGGACGTACTCGCCGACCACAATGACAAGGATGTCGATTCATCGTTCGCGATGAAGTATTTCCACATGGCCTTGGCTCAACACCAAAAGGGTGACGATGCGCAAGCGGCAACTTATCTGAGCCGAGCCAAGCTCTTGGGATTGAGAGTCGCTGACTTTCCCATCGGCGAGCGGCCACTCGCCGACAAACTGGAAGGTGAAATCGAGGCGAAAACTAAGAAGGATGCAAAGCCCCTGGAAGTCCCCAAATGATTTTCCGAACGGCGTTTGCGAAAACAACCTGCGCGACCGTCCATTTGATCACTGGCGTGAAGGGGTCGGAAGTTAGTTTGCGGGGGAGAGATTTTCTATTGTCAAAAGCGTTCGCCACGAAACCGACTCGCGCCCCCGTTTGCGAAATGTTAAGAAGTTAAGAAGTTGAAACGCTTCTCATTGCGACCGTTCGAGGTCCGAAACATAAGCTCCAAACTCGGCCTCAAAAGGTCCGACAGAAATTGACGTAAACCACAATGGTCCCGTGTGTTGCGTCGATTCCAGGATTTTGTCAAGCTCTGGCACGCCATCTGCATTAGTTCCTAGCAACGATTCACGTCGGAAATTCTTGATTGAGGAACTGATTATGAAAAAGTGGCGACTCTGGGAAAATCGAATGTCCACGCGACCATCGACTCGACCGTCTACGCGGCTGTCTTCACATCGGCGGCGGGGTGTCCTGACGCTGGAGTGGATTCTGTTAATCACCGTGGTTGTGATCGGCATTATCGCTGGCTTGGGGGCTGTTCGGGACGCCATTTTGTGCGAACTGAAAAGCCTTGCCGACGCGATCATGGCGTTAAACGTTGGATCGTAAGTGCTAGTCCGGAATCGGCTGGGCCACGCCGGTTCACTTGGTTTTTGTCCTTCCGCTGGTAAAATCCCGCAATTTGGCCGATCCACGGCTCCTTTCTTAAACTTCTGCCTGCTCAGGCTCAGCGAGGGTTTCTCTCGCTGGGCCTGCTTGTCTTTTTAGGCCCGATTTTACCCCTCGGACGGGCTGAATTTCGTTCATAACCCCCGATTGTCAAACCGGGGGTTAATCCGCTAGAATGCGAGGTTTCCATAAGGTACTCCGAGCACATTACGGTGCCCCGAACACGTTCGGAGGCCCCGATGTTATTTGCTCGGCAGCTCCGTCGCCTTTCGTGTTTTCGTATTCAGGCCCTCCCATGTTCGAATCCATTTCTGACGGAATTTCCTCCGCGCTAAAAACGCTGCGCGGAAAGGGAAAACTGACCGAATCGAACATGCGCGACGGGATGAATCTCGTCCAAGAGGCCCTTCTCGAAGCCGACGTTAGCGTCTCCGTCGTCAAAGACTTTATCGCCCGCGTCAGTGAACAGGCGGTCGGTGAACGGGTGTTGAACGCGCTCGACCCGACCCAACAACTGATCGGTATCGTGCATCAGGAACTCGTCAATCTGATGGGGCCGGTTGATCACTCGCTGCACCTGCGTGGCGAACTCACGATTCTGATGATGTGTGGCCTGCAAGGTTCCGGCAAAACGACAACCTGCGGCAAGCTCGGAAAACTGTTGCTCGAACGGGGCCGTAAGCCGATGCTCGTCGCCGCCGACTTGCAACGTCCGGCCGCCGTCCATCAGTTGCACGTCCTGGGCGAACAGTTGGGCATTCCCGTCTACTCTGAAGAAGGGGCGACCGACCCGGTCATCGTCTGTCAAAACGCCGTCGCGAAAGCCGCCAAAGAAGACGTTCAAGTCATCATCCTCGACACGGCGGGCCGCTTGCACATCGACCACGAGTTGATGGAGCAACTTAAACGGATCGACAAACGAGTTGCTCCGCAGCAGGTTTATCTCGTCGTGGACGGAATGACGGGGCAAGACGCCGTTAACAGTGCGAAGGCTTTTCAAGAGGCCCTTGAACTTGACGGCGTGATTATGACCAAACTCGACGGAGATGCCCGCGGCGGGGCCGCGCTTTCCGTTAAGCATGTGACGGGCGTGCCGATCAAATTCATCGGGACGGGTGAGAAGCTCGACGCTTTGGAAGAGTTTCATCCCGACCGGATGGCGGGTCGCATCCTGGGAATGGGTGACGTCCTCACGCTGGTCGAGCAGGCCCAGTCGAAGATGGACCAAGACGAGATGCGGAAACAGGAAGAAGCTCTCCGTAAAGGTGAGTTCACCCTCGACAGCTTCCGCACGATGATGACCCAAATGCGTCGGATGGGTCCGATCCAAAAAATCATGAGCATGTTGCCCGGCATGGGCGCAATGCGCGAGGCCATGAACGACGTTGACGCGGAAGGGGATTTGGATCGGCTCAACGGAATCATCGACTCGATGACACCCGACGAACGCCGCAACCCGAGCAAGTCGATTGACCTCAGCCGTCGCCGTCGCATTGCCGCCGGGGCGGGCGTGCAGCCGCACGAGGTCAACGAATTCATCAAACAGTTCGACGGCATGTCGCAAATGATGAAGCAGATGGCGGGCAAAGGGGTCCGCGACCGTATGAAGATGATGCAAGACCTGCAGCAGGGCGGGTTGATGAATCCCGGCGCGTCGATCTCAAAACAAAAGATGGATACCGGCAAGCGACTCACCCCCGAACAACGTAAAAAACAAAAAAAACAGCGTGAGAAAGAGTTGCGTCGCAAAAAACGTGACGGTAAAAACCCACCGGGCACGGGAGATTCCAGTGACGAAAACTAAGCACGCAAGTTCCAAAAATGGCGAGCCGGAGAGCGTAAGCTCCTGGTGCGGAAGTGCGTTTGCGGCGCACACCGGGGGCTAACGCCCTCCGGCTCGCCAGAGATCAAATCAACGAATTCAACCAATCGTTCAACTACTTTTTTCAATTTACCTTTTCCCGTTCAATCACTTGTTTGTAATCAGGAGAACCGCGTGGCAGTCAAGATTCGCATGAAACGTATGGGCCGGAAGCACCGACACTTCTTCCGCATTTGCGCGACCAATTCCCGCAGCCCCCGGGACGGTCGCGTGATCGAAGAACTCGGCACTTACGACCCGATGATCGCCGACACCAATGCCCGTTGCACGTTCAATGATGAGCGGGTGCAATACTGGATTGGCGTCGGTGCGCAACCCTCGGAAAAGGTCAAAATTTTGATCAAGAAATACGGCCTCAACGGCACCCACGCTGCCGAACAAAAAGCGGCCAAGGAAAAGCTCGTCGCTCCAAAGATGCTGCCTGAAGCGGGTGTGCCGAAGTGGACGCTCGAATCGGGCGGCAAGAAGAAGGGTGGCGAAGAACCCGCCGCCGAAGCACCCGCCGCCGAGACCGCCGAAGCGGCGAGCTAACTTTTGCCCTCCCAAAATGGGATTGCTTCCAAGCGGTCCTTAGAACGAACCAACAATTTATATGCGCTTCGATGTGGTCACCCTATTTCCGGAAATGTTTCCCGGCTATTTGGGACAAAGCCTGTTGAAGCGGGCGATTCAAAACGGTTTGGTCAATGTGCAATTGCACAACCTCCGTGATTGGGCGTCCGGAAAACATCACGTGGTGGACGACCGGCCTTTCGGCGGCGGTCCCGGAATGATCCTCAAGGTCAAACCGGTAGTCGAATCTGTCGAAGCGGTGCAAGCGATGGGAAACGGACGGGAGCCAACTCCTGGTCACGTCATCATGCTCACGCCGCAAGGTCGCCGTTTGTCACAACCGATTGTCGAGGAATTAGCGACGAAAGAACGCTTGATTCTCCTCTGCGGTCGGTACGAAGGATTTGATGATCGCGTGCGGCAAATTTTGCAGCCGGATGAAGTCTCCATCGGCGACTTCATCCTCGGTGGCGGAGAAGTCGCCGCGATGGTCTTGATCGACTCAGTCGTCCGGCTCCTGCCGGGCGTGCTGGGAGACGAAAAAAGTTCGCGCGACGATTCGTTTTCGATCGAGAATCGCCTGTTGGAGTGTGGTCAGTTCACGCGGCCGCGAGATTTTCGCGGTCTCACCGTGCCCGACGTACTCCTCAGCGGAGATCATGAAAGAATCGCCGAGTGGCGGCAGGAACAAAGCCTGCTCAAAACTCGCGAACGACGAGCCGATCTGTTGAACGAAGGAAATTGAACGAGAGAAGCTAACAAACATCGCATCGATTGCTGCCGTATTGTCGTCTTTCGCTCCGCGAAAGGACGAGATTTGACAGATTGCAATCACCAAACAACCATTTTACTTACTCGGGCGCATCCCGCGCCCCAAGCCAAAACGGAGAACACCATGAACCACAACATCCTTAAAAAGGTCGAAGAAACGAGCCTGAAGAAGGAAGTTCCTCAATTTGACATCGGCGACACCGTCGAAGTCCACACGCTGATCCTCGACGGTGAAAAAGAACGGACTCAAATTTTCAACGGTGTCGTGATCGCGAAAAGCGGTTCCGGTGCTCGCGAAATGTTCACCGTTCGCCGCATCGTGCAAGGCGAAGGGGTCGAACGCAAGTTTCCGATCCACTCACCAAAAATCGACAAGGTCGTTGTCAAACGTTCGGGCGTCGTCCGTCGTGCGAAACTGTACTACCTCCGCGACCGCATCGGCAAGGCGGTCCGTCTTCGTGAACGCCGCGACGAACATACCGAAGCGGCCCGTGCCAAAGCCAAGGGCTAAAACGGCCTGTCCGAAAACGTCTCCCTCTCCCTCCGGGAGAGGGTCGGGGTGTGGGTTCTTGGATAGGCAATATGCGACTGTCCCTGATGTCCAAAAAATCCAGCGGAACACGACGCAGGCTCTCGATCTTGGTCCAGATAAAACTGCGGATCGAGAGCCTTTGGGGAAAAGTGGCGGACGCCGTTGAAGCGGTTGCTTCGAATCCAAAATCTATTTTTCGTCAACCAAGGGTCGTTCCATGCAGATGCAAACTCATATTAGCCGTGTCGTGTTGGTGTTAGTGATGGTGCTTCTGTTCTCGGGAGCAACAATCACATTGGCGCAAAAAAAAGAGGACGCACCAAAAAAGGTGGCCGTCACGGGAACCATTGAGTTCAAGGGAGATGCGAAGTTCGAGGCCGAAACCGTCGCGAACGTAACCATTCGAGATGTTAGCATAGCGGACGCCCCCGCCCCGATCATCGGCCAGCAATTGATCAAAGACCTAAAGAAGTTCCCAATCTCATTTGAGGTCGAATACGATCCTGCGAAGATCGATCAACGACTCATGTATTCGGTGGGAGTTCGGATTGAGACGAAGGGGCGGCTGGACTACATCAACGACACGGCCATCCTAATCATCAGCCGAAACAACCCCATTTCTGACGTGAAGGTGCCGGTCATTCAAGTAAAACGATAACACAGTCGCTGACCTGCAAGCGGTCCCTGATGTCCAAAAAATCCGGCAGAATGCGGCGCAGGCTCTCGATCTTGGCCCAGGCAAAACTGCGGATCGAGAGCCTTTGGAAAAAGTGGCATACGCCGCTCCCGCTCGGTCTACGGGGCGAGCGGGCCGCCGAGAAGTATCTCAAGCGGCTTGGTTATAAAATCATCGCGCGACAGGACCGCTCGCCTTCCGGCGAAATGGACCTTGTCGCAGTCGATGGCCGCACGGTTGTTTTCTGTGAAGTGAAAACACGTTCCACCCACTTTGCTGGCCATCCAGCCCGTGCTGTCGATGAGGACAAACAACGCCGCATGACCCGCTGGGCACTCGGTTATCTTCGACGCCACGGCCTGCTTGAATTTTCTTCCCGCTTCGACGTGATCGCGATCACTTGGCCCGACGACGCGAAGCATCCGAAGATTGAACATTTCAAGAACGCTTTTCCGCCCGTCGGTACCGGCGGGATGTATTCGTGAAAAGTTGGTGCAGAGGAGAAGGGGGCAAAGTCAAGTTTTATGCGTCGGAAACAATTACGCACAAGTTCCCGCCAACCAGCCCGTACTCCAGGCGGCCTGAAAATTGTAACCGCCGATGGGACCATCAAGATCGAGAACTTCACCCGCCAGAAAAAAGCCGGGGACCAGTTTGCTTTCCATCGTGCTGGAATCAACCTCGTTGAGCGGCACGCCGCCCGCGGTTACTTCCGCCTTTTTGAAGCCAAGCGTTCCGGAAAGTGGAATCGCCAGGTGCTTCAATAATCGCGGAATGCGTTGGCGTTCGTCCTTGCTCAACTCGGCCAGTTTGCGATCGGGCGGAATTTGTGCAATTTCGAGAATGATTTCCGCGATGCGGCGAGGAATTCGCATCGCAAGAATTCCCACCAATTGTTTTTTGCCCAAGGCGGTCGCCTCTACCTTGATCCATTCCAAAAGTTGCGGCTCCTTGTCGTCGGGCAACAGGTCGATCTCGGCAACGAGCGACGACGGTTGCGAATGCCCCGAGACCACGCGACTAACATCGAGAGCAGCCGGACCCGTCAAACCAAAATGGGCAAACAGTAATGAACTCCGACGGCTAGTCAGTGGGCGACCTTCTTCCAGAATCGTGACCGTCACGGAGGGCAACGTGATTCCCTTGAGATCCAACACCCAAGCGGCGTTCGTCGTGATCGGCACCAAGGCTGGCCGAGGCGGAATGATCGTGTGTCCCAATTCAGCCGCGAAACGATACCCATCGCCAGTCGTCCCACAGCCGGGAAATGATTGCCCACCGGTCGCGAGGATAATACTGTTCGCGAGCCATTCGCCCTGATCGGTAATAATCCGAAACCGACGATCCTTTTCGGGATGGGATTCTATCTTATCGACTCGCACGAGTTGTTCGATTCGTTCGACGGACGTTTGCAGGACGAGTTTTGCACCACTTCGTTTTAGTCGTGCGACAAGCGCATTGCGAACATCAATCGCCCGATCACTCTCGGGGAAAATTTTACCTGTATCTTCGATGTACGTTTTGACCCCTTCGTCCTCAAACATCGCGATGGAATCCTGAACGCTGTGAGCGGCGAGGGCCGAGTGCAAAAACCGCCCCGGTGTTCCATAGGCTTTGATAATCCCACGATTGTCGGTGTTTTGGGTGATATTGCAGCGCGTCCCGCCAGACATCAAGATTTTCACGCCCGCCTGTTTGTTTTTTTCGAGCAGGACGGTTCGCTTGCCCAACTCGGCGGCTCGCAATGCGGCGACGAGCCCCGCCGCACCCGCCCCAATGACCACGACATCACACGGCCTGTCACCTAAATCCTGTTCGATATGTTCACCCTTCACGCCGCTCATTTCTTAGTGGGATCCTTCACGAGCAAACCGCGATAGATGGGCAAGTGTCGATAGTAGACTTCGAGCGTGCAGACCGACAACGAAGTCATATAAATCCGCCCGCCCGTCATGACGTCATGTCCACCGTTAACTCCGCCCGCAGGCGTCCAGCTTCCGGCGGAGTGTCCGACCGTCTCTTGCGTTTCGACGAGCGTCGTGCGAATGGCTTCGTTCCATTTTTCCCACTCGTCACCTCCCAGGTGGTGCAGAACCTGCGTTCCATAATACCAGTAATAAATGTTCGGCGATTTTTTCGTCGGCAAATGTTCGGCCAGGTATCGAACGCCCTCCTGAAGTCCCTCGTGAGTTCGTGGCCAGCCGAGGTATTCGCGACACAACAGCCCCTCCGCCGTCATCGCCGGAGTCGGCTGTCTTTGTTGCGGCTGATAGGAATACAATCCGCCCGCCGCGCCCGACTGTACCGAGTTCAGAAACTTTGCCGTCTTGTCGAACGCCTGGTCGGGCACATTCAACCCGGCCATTTTCCCACTGCGAAGTGCCATAAGTTGCCAACCGACAACGCTCGTATCGCCGGGGTTTTCACCGGGCGTATATCGCCAACCGCCAACCGGATTTTGAGCTTTAAGGATAAAATCGACGCCACTCTGTGCCGCTTGCAACAAAGTTGCGTCGTGTGTAATCGCGTATGCTTCGCACAATACAATTGTGGCTTGCGCGTGAGCATACATCCGACCGATCCCTCGACCACGTAAATCGCCATCAGTTCCTTGTGCGGAGAGGAGCCACTTCAACCCCTTGGCGACTTCTTCCTTGTAAATTCCTTCGTTTTGAGTTTGGCCCGCTCCGAGAAATGGCAACAGTGCGAGAGCCGTTCCACCGGTGTCGCTTTCTTGACCATGTCCCTTGCAGCGGCCGTTGCAGTCGCCCGTCCGGTGAAAATCGTGCAGGCCCCAATGACCGTCATCATGTTGGTGCAAGGCAAGCCAACGTAACCCTCGCGCGACGGACGCCTCGGTCTGGGTCGTGCCACCTTCGGCGGAAATGATTTGGTGTCTCAGTCGCGGGTCGCGTCCCTGAAACATCCGTTCGCTTTCGACCGCATTCACAGCCGAGACGACCTGTTTGAGCGGCGGGCGATTGGATCGAACGCCGTCAGTGGATCGAGTCAATTTGGCCGCATCCTCGGAATTCTGAATTTCTTCTTTGGAACGAGTCGGAACTTTGCTCGCTTCGAACAGGTCAATGTGCGTTGGCGAGTCGTGGTCGAAGTTCATCCCTTCGCCAATGTGATCGGCGTCTTCGTACTCTGACAGACGAATTCCCGGCGGGAGAATTCGCTGCACCTTCTCCGACAAGCAGATTGCCAACACCAAAAACAGCACCGAATGGACTGCCGCACTGACGAGCCAAAAGGGCATCTTTGTGAGAATCTCGTGCCACAATATCCGCCACGTTTCACTCGCCGCCCGCTGCGGCAAACGGACGACCGTCGCCAGCGATTGTCGCACGGGCGGAATACGGCGAAGTGGAACGCGAACCGGCGGTGGAAGTACCGGCGGGGCGACAACAAGCTCTTTGGCGATCACTGGCGGCAGCAGCTTCGCCACGAGCGGAGCTTTTGGAATTGGCGCAACGGGCGGTGCGGCCGCCGGTTGTTTTTGCGGTGCCGACTTGAGAGGTGCGTTTTTTAATGGAGCCGGTGCGGGCGAAGGTACCAGTGCAGCGGGTGTTTCCACCGGCGACTGCGATTGCATCTGCCGTTGCAAGGCTTGCTCTTGTTCAATCGTCAGTTCAATGCTCGTGCCACATCGCCAACAATCGGCCACACTCAACCACCAGCGGACCGACATCGGCGCACCACAGTTCGGACAAGCACATCCGGCGATCTCGCCATCCAACGTGCTGGCCGTCTCGACATTGTTTCGCCGCACCCAGGCTTGCAACTCGGGCGATAGTTCGTCCAAGCCGTTCGCGCTCGGCGATTTCGACGAAGACCCCTCGCCGTTCATCGGAGTGAACGCCAAATCCGAACGAGAATCGGGGCGTGGGTGGGCCATTTTGTTGTGGAGAGAAGGCGCGAGAAACAGCCAAGAGGTGATTGTTCCGTATCAGGCAATATAGCCGCAAACCCCCGTTCGATCAAACTTTACTGCAGGGGTAGACCACTCCCCCGTCGGCAAGATACGATGGGAAATTGGCCCCTGCTTTTCACAAAATTTCGCCACTTCGCTCGAAAACATGCCCGTCGCGTCGCAAACTTTGGTCGCCGAACTTGAAGCCAATATGGCGAGCGTCGTGCTGGGCAAACCGGACGTCGTGCGGTGGTGTATTGTGGCTCTGTTGGCGGGCGAGCATGTGCTTCTCGAAGATGTTCCCGGCGTCGGAAAAACGCTCGTGGGAAAGGCTCTCGCCAAAAGTATCGCGGGCGATTTTTGCCGGCTGCAATTTACGCCCGACCTGTTGCCCAGCGACATTTTGGGGAGCAGCGTTTACAACGCTAAGACGGGCGAGTTTGCTTATGTTCGCGGGCCGATTTTCGCCAATATCATTCTCGCCGACGAGATCAATCGCACGCCGCCTCGAACGCAAAGTGCCTTGCTGGAAGCGATGAGTGATCGACAAGTCTCGTCCGATGGTCAGACACATCCCTTGCCGCAGCCGTTCATGGTCGTTGCGACGCAAAACCCGTTTGAGTTTGAGGGAACCTATCCTTTGCCCGAGAGTCAACTCGATCGGTTTTTGCTCCGGATTGGCATTGGATACCCCGATCGGATTGACGAATTGCGAGTCCTCACAAGTCATCGTGCGGGCGAACCGGTCGAGCATTTGAAGCCGGTCCTGAATTGCACACAGATTGCCGTGTTGCAAGAAGCCGTGCGGCAGGTGACGATGGAAGCGACGTTGCAGGATTATCTGCTGAGTATTATTGAGACCACCCGTCGCTGCGGAGAACTGCATGTCGGGGCCAGCACGCGGGGTGCGTTGTGTTTGTACCGCGCCAGTCAAGCCTTGGCTTTGATCGAGGGACGCGACTACGTTATTCCCGACGACATCAAGCGGCTCTCAATTCCGGTTCTGGCTCATCGCGTGATTGTAAAAGGTTTTCTACATGGCAGCCGCCGCGATGCAACCGAGACATTGATTCACCGTCTGTTGGATAGCGTGAAAGTTCCCGTGTGAGTTTCTATGCGCAATCCATTCCGCAGGTTGACCGACAACGGCCCGACGCGCGAGGGGTTTTATTACCTGTGCGTGTTTGGCTTCGTTTTGGGTGGGGCAGTTTTACGGGAGATCAATCTGTTGTTACTGTTCGCTGGCCTACTCGCCGCACCGCTTGCGTGGAACGGATTCATTGCGCGGAGAACTCTAGGAAAGCTTACCATTCGCCGACAGTCTCCCGAAATGATTAGTTTGGGCGATGAGTTGTTCGTGACGATTCAAGTTGCGGCCGATTCGCCTGCTGGTGCGGCTCGCTGGCTCGTCGCAAAAGAGTCGTTACGAAAGGAGTCGAAGCGAAATCGGAGTGTGGCATTGGCGGTGGAGGTCGATCTGCCGATTGCGACTGGCGTAAAGTCATCGCGGGGCACATATCAAGGAATCCCGACGAATCGAGGACGCTACGTTTTTGAGCCGTTGCGACTTTCAACGACGTATCCCTGGGGACTCTTGCGCAGAACGCGGATTGTTAGTGTCCCCGGCGAGGTGTTGGTTGCTCCACGACTGGGACGATTGTCAGAACGCTGGTTGCGCCGGGAACAGCGGGCCGGGCGCGGGGGTGAGAAATCGCAAACGCGCCGGGGTGGCGAGGGCGACTTTTTTGGCCTCCGCGATTGGTCACCCGGCGACAGTCGCCGCTCGGTCCATTGGCGAACAACGGCTCGCAAAGGGCACTTGATGGTCCGCCAATTTGAGCAGCCCAACACGTTGGATACTCTGCTCCTGCTCGACTTGTGGCTGCCGGATCGACCGACCGCCGAGCAACGGGCGGAAGTGGAACAGGCCGTCAGTTTTGCGGCGACCGTTTGGAGCGATCGATGTCGGCGAGGAGTCGGGTCGCGTTTGGTGCTGGGAATCGCGGGCCAAGAGTTGCAAATTTCCCAAGGAACCGCTTCGCAACGCACGCTCATGGAAGCCTGGGAATTACTGGCGACATGCGAACCAACGAAGGAAAATCGAATCGGTGATTTGCGGGCGTTGATGATCGGCCAGCATGTTCCAACGACGGCGAACTGCTTGCTCGTTTCGACTCGACCGATTCCTGCGAGCGAAAAACAGGATGCGAACGGAGCGGAAAACTTTTCCGACGACGGCGAAATATCAACGCTTTACGTCGAGAGTGACGAGTTTAGGGCGATATTCGCCAGTTGAAGGGGGTACCGCCGCGCCGATGCTTAAGCCGCTATCGCTTAGCCCGGTCGTCCACGACCGAAGCACCGCGTCGATGCACCGACCCTAATGTCCGGCAGAAGAATCTGCGGTAGAGCCACTGCGGGCGATGCGAAGCTGCGCCCGGGTTTGCAGTTGAATGCGATCCCGCTGGGCGAGAAGTTCGGGCGTGTTCGCAGGTCGGGCGAGAGAGGTCCGAAGTTGTTCTTCCAAGACGGCTGCGTCGAGCTTGTCTACCACCACCGCCCGATTCGTTAGAACGCTGATTTGATTTCCGACGATTTCCACAAACCCGCCGTCGATGTACAAACTCGTATGTTTGTCGCCATCGACCGTGCGCAGTTGACCGTAACCCAAGCGGCCGATCAAAGGACTATGGCCAGGCGCGATCCCGATTTCGCCGTCGGCCAGCGGCAGGGCGACGAATTGGGCTGACGTTTCCAAAACGGTTGCCTCGGGCGTGACAACCGTGCAAAAGAGCGCGCCACCACCCGTCTTAGAGTCAGTTCCGGATTCGTGTTGGTCGGACATGGTTCAACCGCCCGCGAGGTAATATCGCGTTTCAATTCAGTAAGTAAAGTTGTTTCTGGTCTACTATTTCCGGACTTCAGCGGCGAGACGCTTGGCTTGCTCTTCGGCCTGCTCGATCACGCCGACGTACATGAACGCATCTTCGGTCAAGTGATCCCACTTGCCATCGGCGATTTCTTCAAAGCTACGAATCGTTTCGGACAGCGGGGTGATTTCACCCTTCTTGCCCGTGAAGACTTCCGCCACCAAGAAGGGCTGCGACAGGAACCGCTCCATCCGGCGGGCACGATGCACGACCATCTTGTCTTCTTCGCTCAATTCATCGACGCCGAGAATCGCGATGATGTCCTGCAACTCGCGATATCGCTGCAAGGTCCGCTGCACACGCCGAGCAACATTGTAATGACGATCACCGACGTACTGCGGATCGAGAATTCGACTTGAAGAAGCCAACGGATCGACGGCCGGATAAATACCTTTTTCCGAAATCGAACGCTCCAAGTAAATGAACGCATCCAACTGACCGAAGGCCGTGGCCGGAGCAGGATCGGTCGGATCGTCGGCCGGAACGTACACCGCCTGCACCGATGTGATGGCTCCCTTGCTCGTCGAGGCGATCCGTTCTTGCAAGGCACCCATTTCCGTCGCAAGCGTCGGTTGATAACCGACCGCCGACGGCATCCGTCCCAAGAGCGCGGAGACTTCGGAACCCGCTTGCGAGAAACGGAAAATGTTGTCGATAAAGAGGAGCGTATCGACGCCCGTCGTATCGCGGAAATACTCCGCCATTGTCAACGCGGAAAGGGCGACCCGCAAACGTGCTCCGGGCGGCTCGTTCATCTGGCCGAAGACCATGCATGTTTGCTCGATAACCTTGCGGCCCGTCTGACCGATTTCGGCTTCCTGCATTTCGATCCACAAGTCGGTTCCTTCACGAGTTCGTTCACCGACACCCGCGAAGACGGACGAACCGCCGTGAGCACTCGCGACGCGAGCAATCAGTTCTTGCAAAATGACCGTTTTGCCCAATCCGGCACCACCGAACAGACCGGCTTTTCCACCGCGAACGAACGGCGTGAGCAAGTCGATAACCTTGATGCCCGTCTCGAAGAGTTGGGTTTTGGTGGAAAGTTCCGTAATGGTTGGCGCGTTGCGATGGATTGGCCAACGCTCTTTGGTCACGACCGGACCACGATTGTCGATTGGCTCGCCAAGCAAGTTGAACACGCGGCCGAGCGTTTCGGGTCCGACGGGAACGCTGAGGGGCGCGCCCGTATCGACGACCTCTTGACCGCGGATCATACCGTCGGTGCTGGCCAAGGCGACGCAGCGAACACGACCGCCGCCCAAGTGCTGTTGCACTTCGCCGGTGAGGTTGAGCTTGATCCCTTTGTGGTCGCTGACAACTTTGACCGCGTTGTAAATCGACGGCAGTTTGTCGGCTGGAAAGGCGACGTCAAAGGTAGAGCCGATGACCTGGGTCACGTGGCCGATGTTGTTAGCGGTCGAGGCTTTGGTGGTGGCAGTGGACATCGGGTGGTGGTCTGGTGAGTGGTGGTCTGGTGAGTGGTGGTCTGGTGAGTGGTGGTCTGGTGAGTGGTGGTCTGGTGAGTGGTAGTCTAGTGATTAGCAGCGACGCGGAGCGGAGCTTTTTATTTTGTAAGTAGTGTAAATCATCATCCCTTAAGGGCTTCGACCCCGCCGAGGATTTCCATAATTTCGCCCGTGATCTGGGACTGACGAGCACGGTTATAATTTCGTGTGAGGTTCTTAATCAGCTTGTCGGCGTTCTCGGTCGCCGATTTCATCGCAACGCGGCGGGCGATTTGCTCACTCACGGCCGCATCGAGAAAACACTTGAACAGTTTAATTTTGAAACTCGTCGGGACGATCTCTTCCAAGATCGACTCGGCCGACGGAAGGAACTCGTACTCGGTCGTTGACTTTTCCGCACCTTTGACTTCGGTACCCGCCAAACCGCCGAGCGGGAGCAAAGTTTCAATATACGGAGCTTGGCGGCCAGCACTTTCAAATCGCATGTACGACACGTCGAGCCGATCCAGCTTTCCGGCAATGAACGCTTCGAGATAACGATCGGCGAGCAATTCGACTTCCGCGAAGGTCGGTTTTTCCTCGAAGTGGGTGTACGTGATGTCCATCGGAATCTGGCGAAATTTGAAATTCGAGATTCCCCGCTTGCCCGACATTTCGACCGTCAGGTGAGGAACCGCTTCCTTCATCTCGTTATATCGCACGACCGACTTACGCAGGATGTTGCCGTTGTAACCGCCGCACAAACCACGATTCGCCGTGAGGACGAGCAACACGGCCGTCTCGGTTTTCTCCGGCGTTTGCAACAAAGGATGCGAAACCTTTAAGCCCGCGTTGGCCAGATTGCTGACCAATCGCGTCATCCGCTTGGTATAGGCGGTGGCGGCGTGCGCGCGGTCCATCGCTTTCTTAAAGCGGGCAGTCGCGATCAATTCCATCGTCCGCGTAATTTTGCGGATGTTCTTGATCGACTTGCGGCGTTTATCGAGGGCGCGGGCCTTGGCCATGAGGGGAAATTATGAATGAATGAATGAGGAGCGATGAATGAGGCTTGGTCTAGTGAGTGTTCGCAGGGTTAGCCGCGACGCGCAGCGATTTATAGCCGGCGCATTACTATTTTTATTACGTCTTCACGGTCTTCGCCGGACTCGCTCCGACGAATTGTTTCTGAAACGCTTCAATCGCCCCTTCCAATTTTTTAACCGTATCGTCCGACAATTCTTTCGTATCGGCAAGTTGCTTGCGAACTTCCGGCTTTTGATCGGAAATGAACTTCAAAAACTCTTTTTCCCAGCGAGCAACTTGGTCGCGAGGAATTTTGTCTAAGTAGCCCGAGTTGCCCGCGAATATGACCATCACTTGGTCGATCACATCGAGCGGTTGATACTGTCCCTGCTTGAGCAATTCGATCATGCGATAACCGCGGTCGAGCTTTTGTTGCGTGGCCGCGTCGAGGTCCGTACCAAGTTGTGCAAAGGCTTCCAACTCGCGGAACGAGGCCAAGGCCAATCGCAAACCGCCCGCGACCCGCTTGTGCTTCATCGCTTTAATCTGGGCAGCACCGCCGACCCGCGAGACGGAGATACCGACGTTCATAGCCGGACGTTGGCCCGCGAAGAACAAGTCCGGTTGCAAATAAATCTGGCCGTCCGTAATCGAAATCACGTTCGTCGGAATGTAGGCCGAGACTTCGCCTTCGAGCGTTTCAATAATCGGCAGCGAGGTGAGCGACCCACCCCCCAACGCATCGCTGAGCTTCGACGAACGTTCGAGCAAGCGACTGTGGCAATAGAACACGTCGCCCGGATAGGCTTCGCGTCCTGGTGGACGACGCATGAGCAACGACAACTGGCGATAAGCGGCCGCCTGTTTCGACAAGTCATCATACACAATCAGGGCGTGCCCCTTGTTGTACATGAAGTATTCGGCCATCGCTGTGCCCGCATAAGGGGCGACGTATTGCAGCGGAGCCGGCGCACTGGCACCGGCCATGATGACGGTCGTGTAGTCCATCGCACCGGCGGCACGCAAGGCTTCAATCGTGTTCGCGACGGTCGATTCTTTTTGACCAATCGCGACGTAGAAGCATTTGACGCCGGAGTTCTTTTGATTGATGATCGCATCAATGCCGATGGCGGTCTTGCCCGTCTTGCGGTCGCCAATAATCAATTCGCGTTGACCACGACCGATCGGCGTCATGGCGTCGATGGCCTTGATACCCGTTTGCAGCGGTTCGCGAACCGGTTGACGTTCCGCCACGCCGGGGGCCATTGTTTCGACGGGCCGACGTTCGGTCGTCGCAATCGGACCTTTGCCATCCAGTGGATTGCCGAGGGGATCGACGACGCGGCCGATCATCGCATCTCCGACCGGGACGCTGAGGAGGCGACCGGTGCTTTTGACCTCGTCCCCTTCGTTAATTTGAAGGTAGTCGCCTAAAATGATCACGCCCACCGAGCTTTCTTCAAGGTTGAACGCCAACCCGATGATGCCGCTGGGGAATTGGACCATTTCGCCGGACATGACGCCGGACAGGCCATACACGCGCGCGATGCCGTCGCCAACCTCCAAGACGCGGCCGACTTCTCGGACGTCGATTTGGGATTGGAACTGCTCAACTTCCTGTTGTATTACGGAAGCGATCTCGTCGGCTTTGAATCTCATGGACGCTCCTGTTAATCATCTGCCCGCGAACTTGTTCTAATTGTGTGGCAACGGAACCGTCGTACACCTTGTCGCCGATTTGCAGCACAATGCCGCCGATCAGGTCGGGTTGGACGGTACTATGTAAAATGGGTTCTCCGCCCAACATCTTGCGAAGTGAGGCGGAGATTTTATCGGCTAAACCTGCTTCTAATGGCTCGGCGGTCGTCAATTTGACCGGGATCCGTCCCTCGGCTGCGTCGTATTGTTCGCGCACGGCGGCTTGAATTCCACGCAAACAATCAAGTCGGCCGTGACTCGATACGACTTTGAGAAAGTTCAACACCGTGAGCGACGCTTTGCCGCCCAAGGCTTTGTCGAGCAATCGCACTTTGTCGGTGTGGGACACGATGGCCGAAGAGAGAACTTTCTCAAATTTCGGCAGCGTTCGCAACGCCTCAACAAACGATTCCAAC
>JAYUFG010000150.1:0-6323 GCA_043738845.1 Planctomycetaceae bacterium | reverse complement strand
GCCCGTAATGCAGCTTCCATGTTTTCGGCTCCTGTGTCAAAATGGGTTGAGTACTCTAGCTACTACTGCTAGCTGACACAAGATTTCTTACAGGCCCGGGGAGCATGATAATCTTCGGCTTAAATTTTGGCAGCAGCTGTTAAATCGTGCAAAAGAAAAGGGAATAAATTACCATTCACAGATTAGCCCCTCGAAGGACGGTTGGATAGCTGCCGGAGCGGGGATTCAATCAGGCGTTGCATTCACGTATGTCGTTATGAAAAAATTGAAAAGTGCGGTCGAGATCTATATCAATACTGGCGAGCGCGAAGAAAATAAACGTATCTTCGACTTATTCTTTGCGAAGAAGGCGGAAATAGAGCAGGCATTTGGTGATGGGCTGGTTTGGGAACGGCTTGACGAAAAGAAAGCGTCACGAGTTCGTTTTGTGTTGACGCAGGGTGGTCTCGTAGAGGAAGACAAATGGGCAGTCATTCAGGATGCTATGATCGACGCGATGGACAAATTGGCAAAAGCCGTTAAGCCGCAGTTTTCGCAATCGTGAGTGATGCAGTCGGTTCGGCGAATTCGGTTTGTGCCAAGAAAACGCACGAATCTGCTAGGTGCGGGAAAGTCCGTAAACGGACTTGAAAAATTGTCGTGGCTATTTCGTGACGCCGATTGCCAAAGTTAATTGGCGGGGCGTCGCAATCCACGTTGACCGAATGAACCGAATCGGAAGACTCAAATCACGAACAATCACTCCTTCAGTCAAACAGCCCGATCTGTTTTTGCGTGACCACGTCCAAGTGATCGGTTCCGTCTCTGGCGGCGGTGACGAATTCTTGAATGCGCGGTACGGACCAGCCCACCATAAATCGGAACGCGGATGAGATCGCGTAGTCCCGATTTTGCTCAACGCCGATCCACTGTCGGCCCAGTTCCTCTGCCGCCGCACCCGTCGTGTTGGAGCCACTAAAAATATCGAGTACGGTGTCGCCGGGTGAGGTCAAGTATTTGATGAAGAACGTAGGCAACTGTTTAGGAAATCTGGCTGGGTGAGGCTCAAACCCAAATTGTTTGCAATGGCGAATGTGAATCGAGTTGCTCTCGGTATTCGGGTATTGAAGCAGGTTCGACGGGATTGCCCCGCCGTTGTCCTTGCCAAAACTCGAGCTAATATCGTGGCCCGAGGGACGGCCCTTCGGTTGATAGAATTTGTCGGGGTCTGCGAGCAGTTTTTTCATTCGCTCGCTATAAGGAGCAAGCACGTTGCGAACATCGGCTTTCGGGTTCTCGGTCTTCGATAGCCACCAAACCGTGTTGACGGAATCCTTGGCCCTGATTTTTCGTTTGTTCACCCATTCGATAGGAGACGGGAGCTTGGCCGAATTATGCCAAAAAAACTCTTCGGCTAAGTGAAAGCCATGTTCATCGCAAAAACGAAGCAGCACACGGAAATTGTACAGTGATCGAACTGGCTTTCCCCGTTGATAGGCACCCCCCAGGTCCATCACCAATGATCCGGTCGTCTTGAGAACCCGTTTGATCAGCGGTGCAAAGGAAACGAGCCAATCGACATATTCCGCTTGTTCAAAATTCCCGTATGCCTTTTGTCGGAGCAAGGCAAAGGGTGGGGATGTCATCACGAGGTCGATCGATTCGGGAGCCAACTCTGGCAGGAAATCCTCCGACCGACCCACGATCATTTTGCCCGAATCGGTGTGATACAACTCCGCCGGTTTTTCCGATACGAGCGAGCTACAGGGCGACGGTTTCCGCTGGGCAGTTTTTGGCATTGTCATACGCGCCAACCTATCAGAAAGCGGCGTTCAGTTCATGTAGACTGTAGGGTACGTAACTCAAAGTCTGTAGACTTATTGTGTACATTTCTTAGGATACGGTGTCAACGGGTAAGGCCATTTTCTTGGTGAAAAACGACGTGAGTACCCTTCTTTCTCGCTTTGGTGATAATCTGCGTCGAGTGCGAAATGTAAGGGGCATTTCGCAAGAGAAATTGGCGGACGAAGCCCATCTCCACCGAACGTACATCAGTAGCGTAGAACGGGGCGAAAGAAACGTAACCTTAGTGACTATTGAAAAGTTGGCCAAGGCTCTCAAGGTCTCCATGACGGAGCTTTTACCGGATTGATCCTGCTGCGATTGGTTCCTACCGTGAGTTCTGACAAAATACCGTTATTCCGTCCTCATCGTGACAAGGCTAAACTGGACAAGTTACTTCCCGGCATTCGGGCGATGCAAGCTCTCGCCAGTCAGCACGGCATCGACGATATTTTTCAGGACAACGGGGGGAAGTATTTGCAGTTGGCCCTTGTGACCGGACTGAAGCTAATCGTTGGCCGGGAAGGAAACGACGCGACCGATGAACACAACAACGAGTACGAGTTGAAAACTCTCAACGCGGACCGAGTGAAAAGTTTCACGACCCATCATCACCTCAATCCAATAATCATTGCCAAGTATCGAAAAGTTAATTGGGTATTCGCTGTTTATCGCGGTATCGAATTGCAGACTGTGTACTTCATGCCCGTAAATCGACTGGAGAGTTATTTCGTCAAGTGGCACGCCAAATGGCACAGCGACGGCGGGAAAGACATCAATAACCCAAAAATCCCTCTAAAGTTCGTGCAAGAATTTGGGATTCAGATTTACCCGAAGGCCAGCGTTCCCAAATAACGCCGAATCGCACACTGAAACACACCACACCACACCACACCAGGCCACTCACTCACCACCCAAGGTACTTACCATGAACTACGCTGACACCAACACCAACACTTATCAACCGTGGGGACAGATTGCCGCTCATGCTGAGGTAGACGAGCGGGTTGATTTTATCCGCCGCACTTACGTTCACTTGTTGGCGGCCATCTTGGCCTTTGCCGGATTGGAAGCGGTCCTGCTGCAGACCCCACTGGGCGGACAGATGATCAACACGATTTTTGGGGCGGGGCGTTTCGGAGGAATTTTATTCGTCGGGGCGTTCTGTCTCGTCAGTTGGGTCGCCAACTCCTGGGCACAAAATTCGACGTCGAAGGGAATGCAGTACGCCGGGCTGAGCCTGTACGTCGTCGCCGAAGCGTTTTTCTTCCTCCCCGTTCTGTACTACGCGGACAGCAAAGTCTTTGAGGGTCAGCACATTATCGAATCGGCGGGCACCGTGACGATCCTCATTTTCGCGGGCCTCACGGCGATTGTGTTTTTGACAAAAAAGGACTTTTCATTCCTCGGCGGGATATTGATGCTCGGCGGACTGGCCGCGTTTGGACTCGCGATTTGCTCAATGATTTTTGGGTTTCACTTGGGCATCGCGTATACGATTGGGATGATCACGCTGGCCTGTGGCTACATTCTGTACGACACGTCGAACGTGTTGCACAAGTATCGGATTGGCCAACATGTGGCGGCGGCGTTGGCGTTGTTCGCCTCGGTTGCACTGCTGTTTTATTACGTGCTGCGATTGTTTATGGACCGGTCGAGCAGCCGGTAGGGTTTCGGGAGGGGCGTTCACCCGCTTTTCCGAAAAACGGGCATTGGGTATACTGGGATTCGACCGCAGATGGTTTTTTCCGGCGTTTTAAGAACAACAATAGATGCTTTATGGCCAACGAGTTTGATAAATATCGCGAGGCCTTGGTGATGGAACACACCACCACTTGGCCCGCCGAGTATGACAATTGGGCACCCGATTCCAAAGCCAAGATTGAAACCCTGCTTCATGCCGAGCCGGAGCAAGCG
Organism: Planctomycetaceae bacterium; assembly: GCA_043738845.1. Taxonomy (GTDB): domain Bacteria; phylum Planctomycetota; class Planctomycetia; order Pirellulales; family DASRSE01; genus DASRSE01. The sequence continues at coordinate 2,585 of JAYUFG010000150.1, read as the reverse complement.
GCCGACTTGGAGTACGTTCGTCAGCACACCGGCTTTCTGCGGCAAATCGTCGTGACCGAAGCCGACTTGCAACGCTTGGGAATCTCGGTTGCGGGCGGGACAAACTCGTGACCGAAAAACCGACGATCGTTGCCGTTGACCTGGGTCCGCGTCGATACGAAATCCAAATCGGACAAGGGAATCTTGCCCAAGTGGGCAAGTTTATCTCCGCGCGGGGCAAGGTCTCACATGCCATCCTCGTGACCGATGCGCGAATTGCCCAATCGCACGCCGAGGTCGCCAAACAAAGTTTGCTCCGCGTCGCAAGTCGCGTCGATACCATTGTTGTGCCGGAGGGTGAGCGTTCCAAATCGTTGCCCCAGGCGAGCCTACTTTGGAATCGGCTGTTGGAACTAAATGCCGACCGGCGGACCGTGTTGGTGGCGGTCGGCGGCGGTGTGGTTGGCGACTTGACCGGCTTCATCGCGGCGACATTTGCCCGAGGAATGCCCTTTTTTCAAATCCCGACAACGCTCCTCGCTCAGGTTGACAGTTCGGTTGGCGGCAAGGTCGGAATCAATCTGCCCCGTGCCAAAAATATGGTGGGCGCATTTTGGCAACCTCTGGGCGTGCTGATTGATACGGAAGTTCTTAAATCACTGACGGAGCGCGACTATCGGTCGGGCTTGGCCGAGATCGTGAAGTACGGCGTGATTTTGGATGCCGAATTTTTTGCCTATCTTGAAGCTAACGTGGCCGGATTGTTGGGACGCCGACATAGCGTGCTGAAACACGTGATCGCCCGCAGTTGTGAGTTAAAAGCCCAGGTCGTGGTGGGCGACGAGCGGGATGAGAGTGGCCTGCGGGCGGTACTGAACTATGGTCACACATTCGCTCACGCGATTGAGGCCGAGACGGGCTACGATTCGCATCTGCATGGAGAGGCGGTCTCGATTGGGATGATGTGTGCCGCCCGGCTGGCGGAACGGCTCGGTCGGGTGGACAGCGAGTTCACGCGGCGACAGCAGCGATTGCTGGAAGCACTGGGCCTGCCGATTGTGCCGCTTGACCTTGATCCCGATAAGTTGATTGCGGCGATGAGCCACGATAAAAAAGTCGAGCATGGCAAATTGCGATTTGTCTTGCCGATCAAAATGGGTCACGTGGAATTGGTCGGCGACATCGAGCCGGAGCAGGTTCGCGCCGCACTTTCGGCAGGTTAGAGTAAATGGATGTCGGCGACATCTCTATCTATGAAACAGCACCGTCCCCTGCTCGTGAGTATGGCAGTGGCGACGGCGATCTTCGTTGCCGATCTGTTCATTCGCGAGGACTACGTCACGGGCGTGTTTTACTTGGCGGTCGTCGGAGCGTTGGCTTATCGAACGGGGAATGTCCGCGCGACGGTCGTGTGTACGGCCTTTTGCACTTGTTTGTGGTTGGCCGATTATCTCTGGGGTGCCAAGCGGCCCGACGTGATTACGTTTCAAACGCGACATTTAGTCGAAGTCAATCGAGGACTTGTGTTGCTGGCAATCTGGGGAACGGCCGCGTTGGCCTTGTTTGCTCGCCGCACGCAAATGTTGCTGATGCAGCATGACGCGGAATTGACCGAGCGAGAAGGACGATTACGCCTCGCGATGGAGGCCGCCTCCTTGGGAACGTGGGACTTGAACGCCACGACGCTCGCGATGAATTGTTCGTCCGAAGTGACCAAGTTATTCGGATGTAGCGGAGAGACTTGCATTGAATCGCTGGAAGCATTTCAAAAACAGGTCCATCCGGATGATCGCGAACTGGTCGGGCGAGCTTTTCAAAGAACCTTGGCGACGCACAGCGATTTTAATTTAGCGTTTCGCATTCTCACGTCGGACCGAGAATCTCGCTGGGTGCGGTCCACGGCCCGATTTTTGGGGAAGGATGGTGTGCAACAATCGCTGGTCGGCGTGGTCTTCGATATTTCTCAAAAGCGCAAACTGGACGAAGAAGCCCGGCGGCACTTGGTCGAAATGAGCCATGTCAATCGGTTGACGACGGTTGGTCAAATGGTGGTCGAGTTGACGCACGAGATTAGCCAACCGCTGTACGCTATAGACAACTTTGCCAAAGCGTGTCAGGCCGTGTTTCATTCAGAGAACATTGATAATCGCCAAAATGCCGTGGCCTGGGTCGATCAAATTGGAACGCAGGCCCAACGGGCGAATGAAATCATTCGCCGAATGCGACGGTTCGTTCAATCCGAAGCACCCGAGCGTGTTCCCGCCGCGGTTGAGGAAATTGCCCGCAGCGTGATTCAACTTCTCGCGCTCGATCCACGTTTGAAGGAGATTCACATCGCGACGGAATTCGCCCCCAATTTGCCGGTCGTACACGTTGATCCGATACAAATCGAGCAAGTCCTCGTTAATTTGCTGATCAATGGGGCCGAAGCAATGCACGACACCCCCCTTAACTTAAGGGGTATCGAAGTTTCTGCCCGAGTGTTTAATGAAGAGGTTGTTGTGGCCGTCAAGGATTCCGGGAGCGGATTGCCACTCGACGTTCTCGAACGCCTGTTCGAGCCGTACTTTACGACCAAAACGGACGGCATGGGAATGGGTTTGGCC
>JAYUFG010000149.1:0-6349 GCA_043738845.1 Planctomycetaceae bacterium | reverse complement strand
ATTGCGGAAGAATCAGATTGAATACTCCGCTGCACATTGAGTACGTAACCGCCTACGCGGCGACCTATAAATGGCAACGCAAATGATCGTTACGGCGGCGGGTGGGATCAGGTTCCGGCAGCGACAGTAGTTCGGATAGTTCCTCCAGATATAGCGACGGCAGCGGCTCAGGTTCCGGTATCACCACCAACGGCTTCTCGTTCACGAGGACAGTTCGGTCGCTTTGCCGCAGGTAAAATTGAGCCATTTTGGTAAACGATGAACAGGGACAGATGAAGAATATATAATTCGGTTCCTGACACCTTTTACGTGTTCGCCAACTTTTTAACGATTCACCAACACCCGTTCCGCCGACAACTACTCCTTCTCCGACAACGCCGCAGGCGAAGTCGAGTCCGTCAACCATTTCCAAGTGCCATCGGTTGCCTTCCAACCGATGGCGATGGCAGAGGATGCGTGATTGAAACGTTGAACGCCGGACATGTTGGCTTAACGGTCGAAAGCCGTTACCAAACGGGACGGTTCCGTTGCGGCGGGCGACTTTTCGCGATTTGCCCGACGCACGAGTACGTACATATACGTGCAGAAGGCCGTCAGTAGCATGAAGGGCATCGAGAGCATGAACAGAATGCTCCAAAAGAAACCGCGCACGAGATGAGCCCGTTCGGGGTCGCCGGCCGCGAGGGCCTCTTTGCAACTGGGACAGGCCATTGCGGTCGCGGTCACCGACAGCACGAGCAATAGCATCGCCGCTTGCATCAAGCGAGGCGATCTGGGAAGGTAAGTTTTTAGTGCCATCAGGATTACCAACGCCTCCCCATGTTAAGGTGTCAACTTGGTCGAGGGAAAAACGGGAGAGAGGAAATATTTCGGAAAGTGATTAACCCTTGGCGGCGTCGATTGCCTTTTGCAAACGCTGCTTTGGTTGCACCCCGACGAAGCGTTCAACGACATCGCCATCCTTGAAAATCATCAAGGTCGGAATGCTGCTCACACCGTAATTTTGAGCGGCCGACGGATTGTCGTCAATGTTAATTTTGCCAATCCGGACGGAACCGAGGTTTTCTGCGGCCAACTCTTCGACCATCGGGGCAATCATTCGGCACGGTCCACACCAAGGTGCCCAAAAGTCAACCAGCACGGGCTGGCTCGATTGCAAGACTTCGGCTTGAAAGGTTTGGTCGGTGAATTCAGTGACGGCTCCGGCCATGATCGTATCTCCCAGTGAGAAATTTATATGCGTGAGATGATTTTGTAAAACGAGGCTTTCCTGAGAAGAATTATAGAGTTAGGGTGAGAGGTGTCAACGCTCGGCCGTTTCTTCGAAAATTGGCGTTCGGCCGTTCAGTGAGCGAAATTCGAGCGAATTCCCCAGATTTTTGAGATAATTGCCATGAACAACCCAGCCACCTTCTCGGCCTACGTGGTCACAAAATCGGCCAACGGTCAGGTCGCCGCTGCCGTTTCGCAAGTCCCGCTGCAAGACTTGCCGCCGGGAAAAGTCCTCGTTCGTGTGGCCTACTCTTCGCTCAATTATAAGGACGCCCTCGCCGCGACCGGACACCCTGGCGTGACGAAAAAATTCCCACACATCCCCGGCATCGATGCGGCGGGCGAAGTCGTTGAATCGGCCGACGCGAGATTCACACCCGGCCAATTGGTCATTGTCACCGGTCATGAATTGGGTGGGGGATGCTGGGGAGGGTACGCGGAGTTCATTCGCGTTCCGGCCGAATGGGTTGTTCCCCTTCCGCAAGGACTTTCTCTCCGCGAGAGCATGATTTTGGGAACGGCCGGTTTCACGGCGGCGCAGTGCGTCGATGGGCTTGTGGGCAATGGGATTTCACCCGACCGAGGAGAGATCGTCGTGACGGGCGCGAGTGGCGGAGTCGGAAGTTGGGCCATCGCGATCTTGGCCAAGTTAGGTTTTCAGGTCGCGGCCGTTTCCGGCAAGCCGTCGGCACACGACTATTTGAAAAACCTCGGTGCCACGCGGATTCTTTCCCGCGAACAGGTGGACGATCCCAGTGGTCAGCCGCTGTTGAAGGGTCAATGGTCGGGTGCGGTCGATACGGTCGGCGGAACAATTTTGGTGACCCTCGTCCGAAGTCTGCAACAGCGGGGCTGCGTGACGGCGTGTGGAATGACGGCGGGGACTGATTTGCCGCTGACCGTTTTTCCGTTTATTTTGCGCGGTGTTCGATTGGTGGGAATTGACTCGGCGTGGTGCCCTGCGGACAAACGGCTGGAAATCTGGCACCGTTTGGCCACCGATTGGAAGTCGGATCATTTCGACCAAATTGCCCAAAAGACAATCGGCCTATCGCAATTGGGGGACAGCGTGAGAGACATCCTGGCGGGCCAAATCTGCGGTCGAATCGTAGTCAAATTGCGGTGAACGGCCGTTGGCCAGCGTTCGACATTTGTATCTCGTCGGAGTAAAATGGGTTGCTGTTGGATCGTCGGCGTCGGGCGACATCGTTCGACGCGACGAGTTTTTTCTTTGAATCGAATGTCATTCCCAGAGGCCGTCATGTCCGATCAGCCACAAGAATTGCCGCCAGCGACGGCGGCCGAGATTACTCCCGAAGTACTCAAGGCGGCGATGAAAGCCTTTAAGCGGCGGCTGAAACTCACGCAACTTGACGACTCCTCGCGGATTGGACGCAACCCGATGAGTTCAGGGCAAGGTTCCTCCATTGCGGGCATCACCGCGCCGAATCAATATCCCCGCGCGGTCTGGGAAGAACTTGTCAAGCAAGGGAAACTCAAAGACGCTGGTCACGGGACGTATTCCATTGCGTAGGTTCCATTGGGTAAGTTATTGTCGCAATGGTCGTCGAGGTGCCGATTTCACAAACCTTTTCGGCGTAAAACGGCGTTCATTTTGGCAATAGTCCCAGCGTTTCCGCTGATTGTCCCAGGGCATCAATCACGAATTGAATGTGCGGGTCGAGTTCCACGCCCAGGTCGGCCGCGCCGCGAGTGATGTCGTCCCGATTGACGGCGGCGGCAAAACTTTTTTGTTTGAGCTTTTTCTTGACGCTTGACGCTTGCATCCCCACAAGCTTCTCGGGGCGAACGACCGCCACCGCGACGACAAAGCCCGACAACTCGTCGCAAGCGTACAACGTCTTGTCGAGTCGTGAAACGCGGGGACAGTCGGTCAGATAGTCGGCGTGCGATTTAATCGCGTAGATGATCTGCTCGGGACAGCCTTTTTCCGCCAGGATTTTTGCACCTTGCAAAGGATGGTCGGGCGGATTGGGCCAGCGTTCGTAATCGAAATCGTGCAGCAGTCCGACGATCCCCCAAGTCTCTTCATCTTCGCCAAAGTGTCGCGCGTACGCCCGCATCGCCGCCTCGACCGCCAGCATGTGCTTCCGCAGGCTGTCGCTGGCGGTGTATTCGCAGACTAAGGACCAAGCGTGTTCGCGATTCATGTCGGTTGTCTGGATTTTGAGGGAGTGGAGTAAAGTCGGAGGGAAATGATTATAATGCAGGACGGGCGGGAGGAAATGACAAATGTCAAAGGATAAATGTCAAATGAAAGAGAATGGCGAAAAAGCCGAAAATGTCGGCACGTTTAAGGCGAAGAGGTTTGATTTAGAGGAGCGGACGGTGAAGTTCGGGGAAGCGGTGATCGAGTTCTTGGTGGGAGTCAAGCGAAACGCGGTGACGTCGCCGCTCATTTCGCAAGTGGTCCGTTCCGCAACGAGTATCGGGGCCAATTATTGTGAGGCAGACCAAGCTGGGTCGCGAAAAGAATTCAAATATCGGGTAAGTATCTGTGGACGGGAAGCACGAGAAACGAAATACTGGTTGAGGATGTTAGCCAAGGCCGTTCCTGACGCGAAAGAAACGGCCCGCTCACTATGGCAGGAAGCTGACGAGCTAACGCGAATATTCGCCACGATTCACCGCAACACGAAAGACGAGAAAGAGAAAAGGAAAGAATGACAAATGACGAAGGACAAATGACAAATGCCGGAAAACGACCTGCATCGAGCGTGAACCCACCCCTGCCCACTCATTTGTCCTTAGTCATTTGATTTTCATGTCCACTGTCGAAAAATACCTCCGGCCCGAAGTCATCCGCCAAATCTCGCGGCTTGACCTGCGCGCCCAATTCATCGTGAAGGGCTTCATGCAGGGATTGCACGCCAGTCCCTTTCATGGCTTCTCGGTCGAGTTCAGTGAACATCGCAAGTACACGGCCGGCGACGACCCGGCCGATATTGATTGGCTCGTCTTTGCCAAGACCGACAAGTATTACATCAAAAAGTTCGAGGCCGAGACGAACATCACCGGCTATCTCGTGATGGACCTCAGCCGCTCGATGGGCTACACCTATCGCCAGGATTTGACGAAGTTCGATTACGGAATTTGTCTCGCCGCCGCTCTTTGTTATCTGATGGTGCAGCAGCAAGACCCCTGCGGGCTAATCACGTTCGACGAGAAAATCAGAAACAGCATCCCGCCCAAGAGTAAGCGGTCGCAAATTGGAACGGTCCTCTCGCTGCTGGCAAACCTCAAGCCGACGGGCAAGACCGACATCGCCAAGAGTCTGACGCAAATTGCGGCGATGCTGCGGCACCGCAGTCTGATTATGTTGTTCAGCGATCTGATGGGCGACCCGGAACCGACGATCAAAGCGTTGCATCGACTGCGTCACGGTGGTCACGACGTCATTTTATTTCACATTCTGGACGAGGCCGAGGTGCAATTTCCGTTCGATGGCTTGGTCGAGTTTGAGGAACCAGAGACGCTCGAAAAACTACAGGTCGATGCGACCGGCTTCCGCGATGATTACTTGCGAGAGATCGCCGATTTTCGCACGCTGTATCGGAAAGAATGTTTTCAGGCCGGGATCGACTATGTCCCGCTCGATACCAGTATGCAGTTTGATCGAGCATTGACAGAGTATTTGTCGAGCCGACGAGGGAAGTAGCGAAAACGATGAATTGAGAATTCAATGGCGAGCCGGAGGGCGTAAGCCTGTCGTTTATACACAACTTTGAAGGGTTGCGGGAAAAGGGGTCGGGAGTTAGTTTCGCGGCAAAGATCGTCGATTATTGAAAGTCTTCACCGCGAAACCAACTCCCGACCCCCTTCGCGTTGCTCGTCGAAGAAGCTCGAAATCGCCGATACGGCCATTTTGCGAACGCACTTTACATTCGTGGACGGCAATGGAGATAGTTGTGTATAAAACGACAGGGGCGTAAGCCCCCGGTGTTGTCGCGATGAATGGGGGAAGATGAAATTCAGAATGCAAAACGCAACATACAGAATAAAGGCGATGGGTTGAAGCGACGCGACCGCGTAGAGATAGAGGATGAAAGTGAGAACCGTGGGTCGCAGCGACAATTGGGGCCGATGATTTGAGTTCAGTTGACACGCCTGGGCTGGTAATGTTCCAATTCGTTGCAGGGCGCGAAGGTCTATCGTCCGGAAGGCGGGTCAACTTTTTTGGTTGCAGTCACTGCCCCGGCTGTCGTGTACCGAAAATGTATTGTGTGCTAGGAATTTCTCGGCGAGATCACGGAAAACAAAACGGTTCGACCAGATCGATGGAGTCGATTTAATCTTGAAAACACGCGCCCCACGGAATCGAACACTGACTTGCAATGCCGACGAGCGAGCTGCGCTTGAGAATCGGTTGTTAAATCTGCTTGCGCCTCTGGGCGTTGATTCGTTGGACAACAGAACGATCCACCAAGACTTTTTCTCGGCGATCCCACTTTTGCCGCGTAACTTCGTGGATTTGCTGATCCTAGACCCGCCCTATAATCTTTCCAAGGATTACAACGGGAAACGATTCTCCGAAAAGGAGGGCCACGCCTATCGCGAGTGGTTTCGGAACGTGATGGAACGGATTGTTCCCACCTTGACCGCAACCGCAAGTATTTACGTCTGTTCGGACTGGAAGACGTCGATTTTGATCGCCCCAATTCTCGAAGAGTTGTTTCAGGTTCAGAACCGTATCACCTGGGAGCGTGAGAAAGGGCGCGGTGCAAAATCAAATTGGAAGAACAACACCGAGGACATTTGGTTCTGCACACGGTCCAGCGAATACGTCTTCAATGTCGATGCCGTGAAACTCAAGCGAAAAGTGTTGGCGCCCTACCGCGATGCGGGCGGTGTTCCCAAAGACTGGGAGGAAACGGACGAGGGCAATTTTCGACTGACCTATCCTTCCAACATCTGGAGCGACATTACGATTCCGTTCTGGTCGATGCCGGAAAACACCGATCATCCAACGCAAAAGCCCGAAAAACTAATTGCCAAGCTGGTGCTTGCCAGTTCTGCGCCGAATGATTTTGTCCTCGATCCTTTTTTGGGAAGTGGA
>JAYUFG010000148.1:0-6353 GCA_043738845.1 Planctomycetaceae bacterium | reverse complement strand
CCATCGTGGCAATGGCGTGACTATAAAACCAATTGGGGTCGCCGTCGGACTTGTTTTGCAAGACGTACAGGTCGCCGTTCGCTTTTTGATTCTTCAGGAGATACGCGATACCGCTCTTCAAGGGACGGCCATACTTATCATCTTGATGATCGTAACCAGCTCCCAAAAACGAGAGGAGGACCAAGCCAGTCCCCGCGACGTTTGACTTCGTCGTGCCGACATCGCTCGGAGATGCGTTCGGATAAGCATGAAGCGACCAACTTCCGTCGGCGTTTTGCTGATGAACGAGAAACTTCAATCCACTTTCAATCGCCGATTCGGTCCGGGTTTCGATTTGACCAGGGATACCCGGCACGCCGGGCGTCCCTTCGCCCGCACCGGGCGTGCCCGATCCGCCGCGTGGAACGAGCCGTCCCTCGAACCCACTCGATGAATCTCGGATATGGGAATCGAGCATCACGGGACCGACCGATTTTTTGCCAATGTCATAACGGGCCGCGTCTAAAACGGCAACGGTCGAATCTTTCTTGGCGATTTGCAGCGGGACGCCAATGTTGCTGCCCGACTCTCCGCCGAGTCCGCCGGAACCTTCCGCACCCGCGATGGGCGAAACGATCCCGCCCGATTGATATTGACGAGCGAGCGGGCCGATTCCGGCCTTGATCCCGCCGACACCTCCGCCAGTTGTACCGTTGGGCGAACCACCTTCGGTTCTACCACTAGGCCCGTTTGCAGTGCCCACGTCGGGAACGTCGATCTGATCGCTGGCGGTAGTTCCGCCGAGGTTTTTACCGGTTCGGCGAAGAGGAACGCTACCGGCGAGGTTGCCCACCTCGGGACCACTGCCGACGGCGGAATCGTTTTTACGTTGGCCAATTCCAGAGCCGGGTTCGGCGACGACGATGGAATCGGTCGCGGTGGTTCCAGCAGCGGCACCGAATGGGATCGCCAGATTTTCGCCCGGAATGCCCGTCGCCATTTTCTTCGCCGTTCCGCTCGTCACAGCGATGAGGCCGCCGTCACCCTTGCCATTTCCGGCGACAGGCGAAGGGGCTTGAACTTCGTCGGCCTGCGTTGTCGCTCCGGAACCGCCATTGGCACCCGCGACGCCATTCTTATTGTTGTTGCGGAGCAGTCCGCCGCTGCCCGTTGCACTCGCCGGACCGGTGTTTTCGCCGCCAATTCCCGCTCGGGCGATGTTCGACGCGACAAGGTTTTCAGCACCGTTCGCACCTGCGACGTCGTTCGCCGTTCCTTGACTGTTTCCACTGACGCCACCGGGAATGCCACCCACCGCACCGCGGGCAACCGTGATCTCGCCCGGTTGCAATGGTCCAACACCTTGACGGTTTCCTTCCCCGCCGGTTCCGCCGCCGGTCTTGCCCGTCGGCAAACCCGGTTGTTCGATAACGTCGATTCCGGCGACGACGGGTCCATTGCCCGCACGGCCGGGCATTCCGAGACCGGTTCCGCCGCCGAGTGTCGATGGGGCACCCGCTGCTCCTTCGCCTTTGGCGATTGCGCGTCGAATTCCCGTTGCAGTTCCGGTTCCGTTGGCCGTTCCCAAAAGTGGGACGTTGGAATCGCCTTCACCCGCATTTGCGGAACCGCTGGGTGAGCCGCGCGGAGCCGTGCCTGGATTTCGTTTTCCGCTGGCAAGAGAGGCTGCTTCGAGAGCGGCACCGGAGGGACTTCCGCGCCCGACATTCGTGGAATCTTCGCCCGTCGTGGGAAGTTCGGCCGTTGCATCGGGAACGCCGCTGGACGTTCCCGGCCGATTGCGACGGACGATGTTTCCCCCACCACTCAAGGCACCCAGGGCGGCGCCATCGTCGCCGCCACCGCTCCCGATTTTTCCTTTGTTCCCGCCAAAGCCGCTGTTGGCCGTTGCTCCGCCAGCGAGCGATGCAAGCGAGTTGTCGTTCGGTGCGCCGCTCGCTCCGTTGGCACTGCCACTTCCCGGCTGTCCGGCGGGACCGTTGTTCGTGCGGCCGATGGTTCCCGTCGCTGGTTTGAGATTGGTTCCTGAACCGTTTCCGCCGCTCCCGGCTGTGGTGGGAGTCGGCGCAACGGTGTCGAGGGCAATGGAGTTTGGCACAGTCGGGCCAGGCTTATTCGCTCGAGTGATTTTCGCGACGTCGGCCGAGGCAATTTGCGGGCCAAGTTCCTTCGCGCCCAAACGGGCGGGCGCACCGAGAGCCGCGAGGCCGCCCGGCTTGACGTCGGGCGTCGTCGCGAGAGGTACGTCAGGCGTCGGCTTGGCGACGAGCGGTCCCGATGTTTGCTTGCCAACCGTCGCGCCGCTCGGCTGCAAGGTCGCGTTCGCCGTCGCCGTGATCCCACCCACATCGGCCGAGATTTGATCGGTGTGAGGAAGCTGGCTTGGTGTGTTGAGTTTCTTCTGAAGTGTCGGCAAAGGGGGTGTCGAAGCATCGGCCTTCGGCGTTTGTTCGCGGCGAGTAAGCGACGCGATTTGCGTTGGCTCGGCTGTGGCATTCTCGGTCACTTCATTCGGCTGTTTCACGGCGACCGAGGCGGCGATTTGTCGTTGCAGTTCCTTGGCAGTCGCGTTGGTACTTGGTGCGTCGGTCGGTTTTTGCGCGGCGAAACTGGGCAGTTCCGCCGCCGATGGGACAGGCTTAGGTTGTGTCGGTGTGTGGCGGCTGAGTTCCGCCAAGGTTTCACTCCGACGAGCGGTCATCGTTGCTTCCGCCGTCGCCTTGGCGATGGGTGTTGGCAAAGCCGTGCGGTCGGCCGGAGTGACCATCGCAAGTTGGTCGTTCTTATCCTGCGACGAGACTGCTGCAGGTCGTTCACGAGCAACTTCCGCCGCAACGGCTGCCGGAGAGGGACTCGAAGTATCGACCGGTGCTTGCGAAGTGAGATCCACAGCCGACGCTTCTTTGCGACCCGTGCTAGAGATAAAAACGTTTGCCCGAGCCGCTGTTGCACCGTTCGCGTTCGGCGATTTCTCGATCAATGCGATGGGGTTTTTTTCGTCCTTCTTCGCTTCGCTCGACTTGGCTTCCGGCAACGTGGCAACGGCCAGTAGGATCATCACGCCAACATGGATCGCCAAGCTGAACAGACTGGCCAATTGATAACGTCGCGCGACCGTTTTTCCCACAATCGAGGCGAGTCCCATCATCATGCCAACCGAAACGGCCAGCGTGGCCAACCAAATCCAAGCACTTTTCCACCAGATTTCCGCGGCGAACGGCACCTTGGCCAAAATCCAGCCCGAAATCATGCCCGCCAAAACCAACAGCGCAACATTGATCGGCCAAAGCTGCTCGTCAAAGCCGCCGGAGGTGGCGGTGTCGATTCGGCGGATGGAAGGTGTGGAAGGCATGGTGGAACGAGGAAGGATGAATGGCAGGAAAGGGAAACGTGAGGGTGAGTGGTGAGTGGTGGTCTGATGAGTGTGATTGTTAAATGCTCGCTGCTTTTAATTCATCGTTCATCGCTCATAATTCATCATTTCCTATTCTCCTCCATCCGTCTGGACATCATAATCCCTGATGCCTGCCTTCTGACAGGCGTTCATGACGGCCACGACGTTTTCCCACACGCACTTTTTGTCGGCGCGGACTTTGACTGATTGACGATTTTCGTTGTTGACGGCGACCTGTTGCAAAATTTGATCAAGCTCGGCGACGGTGACCATCGTTTTGTCTTCGATGATCTTGCCATTGTGATCCGCCGAGACGGCGATTTCGCCCGTCTTGCTGACGGAGACAATGAGTTCCTTGGGCTTAAATGACAAGGGAGCGGCTGCACTGGCCTGCGGCAGGGCGACCGGCAATTCCTTGCTGGCCGGATCAAATCGCGAAACGATCACGAAGAAAATAATGAGCTGAAAAGCAATGTCGATCAGTGGCGACATATTCACGCCCCCCGCGAACATACTCTTTTTAATGTTGACTTCCATAGCAAACTCGCAACGGGCAAAAAACGAAGTAAGAAGTGTGGGCGACTAGCCTTTCGCGTGGACGGGAGCCTGTGGAGTACCGTTGCCATTGCTGCTTGGCGGTTCGCTATCTTCGGTTAATTGTTTCGAGGTCACTCGCAACTTTCCTTCGTAGCGTTCCAACTGCGGGACGAGTGATTGGGCCAAGTCGCCGATGTCGTGGAACATCGAAATGATTTTCGCTTCCAAGAGTTGGGCTGCAATCACGGCGGGAATTGCGACGCACAAACCGGAGAAGGTCGTGATTAGCTTCGTGTAAATTCCGTCGGCCAATTTGTTGGCCATTCCGCCGCCGGTCGGCGCGGTGGCCGCATCGTGGAACAAGATAATCATGCCCAGCGTAGTGCCCAACAGTCCCAGCATCGGCGCGACGGTGTAGGCCAAGGCAATCGGCCGCACGTTGCCATACAAGCGGGAAGCCTCTCGGTCGCTCGTCGTCTTGATCGCCTCTTCAATTTCAGAGTTGGGACGGCCCGCCTTAAGGAGCATCGCCCGTACGACGTTAGCGGCACTCGACGGATATTGTTGGCACAGTTTGTACGCCTTGCGGGGATCAAGTCCACCCGGAGCAGCGGCCGTTTCGCCAAGCTTATTCACAAGAGCGGTGGGAACAACTTTGACTCTTCGCAACGCCAGCACGCGCTCAATCGTGAACAATATCGCGATCAAGGAGAGGATCGTGATGGGATACATCAGCGGTCCACCTTTGAGGTAGAAATCAAGAAAGCTGGCTTTTTCGCCCTTGGTTTCGTTTGCCGCGTCGCTCGGCTTTGGAGCCGGTGCTTCCGTCGAAGGGCTATTGAGGGCCGCGTTGGCCCGATCTTCGGCCGTTTCAGCCGTTTTTGTTCCCGGTCCCTTTTCACTCGGCGATTTTTTATCGCTCGCCGATTGGGCGTACACCGAGCAGGTCGTGAATAACATCACCAGCAACAACGGGACCGAACACAATAACGGAGCAGCCGGAAACCGATGCGGACAGACCGCAGACAACAACAACTTCAACATAAATCACTCGTTCAATGGAGGGCGCGACTTCCGCAGGTCGCGCCCCAAGGGGATACAAAATGGCATCATGCCCAAAGATTATTTTCCGATCGCGGCGAGACGTTTTTGCGCCTCGGCCACATGTTCACTCTTGGGGAATTTCTGGATCACTTCTTGATACAGTTTTTTCGCCTCTTCTTTTTTCTTGAGCGTTTCCAAGCACAACGCCGCCTCATACGTAGCGTGAGCTTGCCACGGTTTGAACTCGTCACCCTCGACCGACGCGGCTATCACTTTGAAGTATTGTCGCACCGCTTCGGAATGTTTGCCCGTTTGAAACAAAATTTCGCCCTGCATAAAACGGCCCCGCACGCCCGAGATTCGATTGGGAGCGGCATCGGCGGCCGTTTCAAACAGTTTCAGAGCCTCGTCGAGTTTTTCTTGGTTCTTCTTGGCCCAACCTTGTTCATATTGAACTTCGGGTAAGAACGGCGAGTCGGGAAAGTTTTTCGCACAGCGCTCCAAGTATTCGAGCGACTTGCTCCAATCCTTTAACTGGCCGGACGCTTGTCCCGCATGCAATAACGTGAGGGTCCCGAAATCTTTCGACGTTGGTTTTTTCGCAAGTGCGGCGTCATAGGCGGCGACCGCCTCGCGATGTTTATTCTGCTTGAACAGACACTCCGCGTTCATAAAGAGGCCGTCAGCGGCGAGTTCACCCGCCGGATAGTTTTGCAGTTGCGAAGCGAACGTCGTTTGTGCTTTGCCGAAATCGTTCAGTTGATAATACGACCAGCCGAGTTTGTGTCCTGCTTTTTCTGCCAGATCGGACTTACCCGCCTTGTTGAACGATTCATAATAAGCGACCGATGCAGCGTTAAAATCCTTTTTCTCTCCATACTGAAATTCACCGACATGATAGAGACTCTCTGCCAAGAGAGGGCTGTTCGGAGTCTCTTTGGCCAGTCGGGCGAACGTACTCGACGCGTCAGATTCTTTCTTGTCGCCTTTGTAGGCCCAGGCCATCTCATACAACACCTTGTCGGTGCTAGCGTACTTCGGATCGGCTTTGAGAACCGCTTCCAGCGTTTGAATCGCCTCACCGAATTTTTTCAGTCCACCTTCGCACATTCCGCGCAGATAAAGGGCGTCCGACTTTTCCTCGACAGAGAGAGCCGTCGCCAGATACACATTCAGGTCTTCAATCGCCAGACCGTTTTCCCCGAGCAGTTGGCGTGCGACCGCCCGCGAGTATCGTGCCCTTTGAGCGAGCGGATGTTGCGGATGTTTTTCGATCAAAGTGGACAGCGTTTTGACCGCGTTGGCATAGTCCTGTTGATTGATCCGGCTCCAGCCCAGTCCGTACAACGAGTTCGGGACAAAGACACTGTTCGGCGAT
>JAYUFG010000147.1:0-2415 GCA_043738845.1 Planctomycetaceae bacterium | reverse complement strand
TAGCATCGTATTGTACTGTTCAAAACATCGGGAAAATCGACTTTCGCGTTTTGAGTGTTCAGTTTTCGCACATGCGTTTTCCCGGCGTTTTTTGATGCAAGCAGAGATGTGTTAAGATCAATGGGCTCTGCCAGGGCAAACTCCAGCAAATCAGCACGCGACGAAAACCCAGCCCCTCCCCTCGTTTCTGGGGGCCAGCGCATCGCCCCACTTGACCTTGAGTGAAATCGCGTTATTCGCCTACTTGTCTTGCGAGAAAATCAAGACGGTATAGGGTCCAATGTTGATCGTTGCGGCGGCGGGAAATCCGTCGCGCTGCGCGCCGCTGGACTGCTGGGGATCGCCGCGTCGAACGGCTTCCGCAGTGACGTCCGAACTGGCCTGATTGCCGAATCCACGACTGTACCCGATCCAGTCGCTGTTCAGCCGAAGGCGCCATCTCCCCGCAAACGGAAATCCCAACTCGTAATTCTCATGCGCGACGTGCGACAGATTCACGACGACAATCACGTCGTCACCGGGTCCCCCTTCGTACCAACGCTGAAAGGCGATGACATTGTCGGCTTGATTTTCGTGAAACGTATTCAGCCCCGAACCCGTCAATCCGCGTGTTGTGCCCAACTGATTGAGCCGCAGATGGACCAAGTCCCGATACATTCGCACCAAGCCGCTGAACTCTTCTGATTTGTGCCAGTCGAGCGGAACGGAATCTTGGAACCAACCATCTTCGAGAAACTCTTGACCTTGAAACAGCATGGGGATGCCCGGCGAAGTGAGGACCAAGGCGGCCGCCAACGTTGTTCGCTTTTGGGCAAACCAACTGTCGGGATTGTGAGGATCAATGGCCGAGGCGACACGTTCTTTGCCGTTCGCCACCTCGTCGTGCGACTCGCTATAGATGACTCGTTGGAACGGATCGCCATTGCATTGTCCCGAAATCGCTTCACGCACACTGTCCAGTGAGCGATGCTCGTCATTGGATGCGATCACGACTGCCTGAATGGGATGAACAAATTTGGCGGCCCACTGGGCGGTGAAACCCGCACCACCCTGGTCCACCGACTGCGTGATCCGGTCGTCATTTTGCAAGTCCTCGGCAATGGTAATCCGGCCCGGATATTTCTGCCGCACTTCGCGATTGATCCACTGCACAAGTCCCCAGCCGTCAGGCAAGTCGCCGCCCGGATCGCCGTTGCCACGCACGTTGCGGATGAACAGCGTCATGTCCAAGCGCAGTCCATCGACATGATATTCTTCCAACCACATCATCGCGTTATCGCGGATAAATTGCCGCACTTCCTTACGGCCATAGTCGGGCCGAGTCGAACCCCAGGGGGTTTCAGAATGCCAGTCATTGTAGAAATAAATGCCCCCCAATCCATTCTCGCTCCAGCCGTCAAATTGCCACAGGTCAAGGTCGGTCGGACCGAAGTGGTTGTAGACCACGTCCAAGATCACGGCGAGTCCGGCCTGATGGGCCGCTTTGACGAACCGCTTAAAACCGTCCGGACCGCCGTAGGTCGTTTCCACCGCGAAGATGCACGAGGGGTTGTATCCCCATGACAACGCTCCGGCAAACTCTGCCAGAGGCATCACTTCAACGGCGTTCACGCCCAATCGTTTTAGGTGTTCAAACTTCTGTACCGCTTCCGCGAACTTGTCCGAAGTGCCATCCTCCTCGTCGTGAAAGGTTCCCAGGTGCATCTCGTAAACGACCAATTCATTGACCGCAGGAATGTGAAAAGTGTCTCCTTCCCAATCAAATTGCGGATTATGAATCACCCCGTTGCCGACGGAACTCGTGACCTGACGAGCATAGGGGTCAATTCGCAACAGTTGCTTCTCGCCATTGACAATGCGATAGCGATATTCGTGGCCAATCGACGCCGTCGCGATGTTCGCGTACCAATAGCCATCCTCTTCCTTCGTCATCGGGTGGGCGTCGGAGGACCAAGCATTGAATGTGCCTGTCACATGGACCGCTTCCGCGTTGGGTGCCCAGACTCGAAACGCGACACCCGATTCGTGGGGAATTGATCCCATTCCAGGATACACTTTTTCGGCAACGACAGTGGACATGAAATGGTTCCGTGATAGGTGTAGGATACGTTCAATGAAGTACCGCAAAACAACCGGGCCAAAAGGCAGAAACTCCGAAAGCGGATTTTTTCGCTACGTCACGTTATTTTTTTCGGGCGATTTTTTACAGTGCCGCCCGACTTACCCGCCAACACATGACTTCACGTAGTAGTAGTTTCACGATCATCATTCGTTATACGGTACTCCGTTCCGCTTCGGCAAGGCAGTCGGATTTTAGGCAGGGATTCTCAGTGTTTCAAAATACCGAGCATACGCAAGAGTTTCCGGGGTTGATAGGCGAAATCACGGAGGGCGGCGGCGACGTTGCGGCAATCT
>JAYUFG010000146.1:0-17048 GCA_043738845.1 Planctomycetaceae bacterium | reverse complement strand
GATTCGGTTTTGCCCATTCACCCTTGTCAGGCCACAGGCCAGCCCTACGTAACCGGTTCGGCGTTATGTGGGAGCAAGCTCGCCGTACCAGTAAGCGGCCGTGACTCCGCCATCCATGAGGAAGTCGCTGCCGCTGATAAACGTGCCGTCCGGCCCCATCAGCAGGGCACCCAACGCCCCCACCTCGTCGGGCGTGCCAGCACGCCCGACCGCAGACACCTCGATCATGTGCCGGTATACAGGGCCGCGCGGGCCGGTCAATTCGTCCTTGGCGAGCGGCGTAATGATGATGCCGGGGCTGATCGCGTTGACGCGCGCGCCGCGCTTTCCCCAATGGACTGCTTCGGCCATGACCCGGAGGGAATTGCCGCGCTTCGAAGTAATATAAGCCTCCCAAGAATCCTTCACCTGATCCGGCTGAAGCATCGGGAGTTGAAGCAGTTCGTCAGCGGGCGTTGTCGCGAGTGCCGCGCTTTGCTCAGCCGCGAGCGGCGGCAAGCGATATCCTGCCATAGATGAGATCACGACACCTGCCCCGCCTCGCGAGATGACGTTGCCGAACTCCTCGAGTACGATCGCGGTCCCATAGAGGTCGACCTTCAGGATCGTGGCCGCCGACGCCTGTGTCGGAGAGACCCCAGCGGCATGGATGACGCCGGTGATGGAACCAAGTGCCACGGCTGTCTGAACGAGCGTGTGAACCGACTCACGCAAGGAAACATCAACGACCGCTGTACTCGCCTCGAACCCGGCGTCACCGAGAACCTTCGCGGCCGCAGCGGCGTTTTCCGGGCGCAAGTCGGCGAGGAGAACGTGCTTGCCCGCGCTGACCCGTCGCGCGATTGCCTGGCCGATTGACCCGGCACCGATGACGACGACAACTTCGCTCATAGCGTTCTCCTTTCGCGAACCGCCCGCCTAACAATTGATTGTGGTGAGTTTTTGCGAGGGTATTCTGACGATACAGCGAATTCCCTGCGACTACTGCTCAATTTACTGTACCTATCGCGGAAAAGTCAACGAGGCCATAAGTTTCTTAGGTCAGGCCTGTGGCCTGACAATATCCTGCGTGTCGACAAATCGCCACACTGTCGAGAAACAATCCCACCATCCGTCGAAGCCGGGACCGACCGATTCGATTTGCTCCTTCGCCCTTGTCAGGCCACAGGCCTGACCTACGTAACGTTAACGAACGGCAAGGCGTCACTCTGGTTGTAGACACGAAGCTCCCATTCAGCAAGTGGCTCGTTGGCAGCGACCTTCTTGAGCTTTTCAATAACTTCCTCATACTCTGGAATGGACGACATCTTTGTCCAGGGTGTGGAAGCCTTAACTTTCGCCTTCGCCAAAATGATCGCGTCGATGGGGCAATGCGGTGGGCGGACGATGTAGCCAGCGCACCAAAGATACTTCAAGTACAAGTTGAGTACCTTCTGTGCCGGACCGATTCGAAATTTTCCTTCGGCAAGTATTTCAGAAAATTGTCTTGTGACGCTGTTGGCAATGAACTCAATATTTTTGACGTGTTCGACTTCGGCGACGTCGCCTTGATAAGTTGCCGACAGTTCTTCCAAGTGTTGATGGAGGATTGCGTGTAACTCTCGCCTCGCTGACTCAGGAACGTCGTTGGTGTATATATTCGCTCGTCGCGTTGCGGCGAGCAGAGACATACTAAAGAATTCGTTTCGGAGGAAAACCTCTTGTGGGTTCATTTGTGTCGCCTAACATATTACGGTATCGATTTTTCGCTGGAAAATACTGACGATACGGCGAATCCCCGGCGACCACGCTGCTCAGCTTACTTTACCTATCGCCGAAAAGGTAGTTCCCAAATAACAAGGCGTTCGCGTATTTGCCGCGCGATCCAGCCACGCAACCGGTTCGCAGCGATTCCCCACTTGTACAAGCGGCGTCTCGCCGCTTCCAAAACGCGGCGAGACGCCGCGTGTACGAGTGGGCAATCGTTGGTAAACAGCTTGCGCCAATCTGGTGGTTTCTCTCCCCCGCCACCTTATCCGTCCCTCGGTCATTCGGCCCGGAACATTTCTCCTTTCGATCCCCTTCATCGCTCATCGTTCTGCATTCATCGTTTCCAAAATGGCCCAATTTTAACCGGCGACAAAACGACCTTTTTCGGGTATAATGGGGCGGTTGAGAACGAACGTAACCCGCCCGATTAAGTAATGGGTCGTCAATAACTTCCCGATTTGACACTTGTTGCACCGGGCTGCGACGGCTCAGCCGCGCTCCTCGACGAGTCGCGGCTAACCGACTGTTGCAAAACCGGGAAATTATTTCGGGACTGTTCATAAACACGCCACTTCTCCTCCGCCGTGCCAATAATTCGCGACTAATTGCGTGGTGACTTTTGCGAACGCGACGAATCCTCAAAGAATCGACAACATTGCCCCTCTCTCTCGCGCGCAATAAATCCGATTTATTGCGCGCAAACCGCTGGGGCCCCCAGAGAAAAACGCAAATAATCAGATTTCGCTGTTCAATGTTTCCTGTTCCCCGCTTCCTTGTCCCAGCGAAAACGCAATAATACAGCCGCTGTTCAATTTCTTTCCCGGAGATTTTGTCACATGCTTCGCTGCCGATTCTTAAATCTAGCGACCGTTGCGACTGCGATCCTGCTTGGGAATGGTGCCTCATCGAACGCATTCGACTTGGTCATCGGCGGAAAGCCGGTCGCCACAATTGTTTCTAGTAACGCACGTCCGCCGGAAGATGCTCCCGCCGCAAAGGGGAAAAAGAAAAATGTCGCCGTCGCAGGCGACGAAGCTCTCGCCGGGCGGTTGCTCGTCGAGTGGGTCAAAAAAATCAGCGATGCTGAATTGCCCACCGCCACGACGCCCCCCAAAAACGGTCCCACGATTTACATTGGCCAAGCCGCCCTCGATGCAGGCTTGAAACTCGACGACATTGTCAGCCCCACACATGAAGGCTTGCGAATTGTCGTCGAAGAAAATCGCGTGCTGATCGCCGGACAGACCGAATCGGCGACCGCCAAAGCGGTTTGTCGATTCCTTGAACAACTCGGTTGTCGTTACTTCATGGATGGACCACTCGGCGAAGTCTTTCCCCGTTCGCCCGACGTTAAAATTCAACCGTTGACGATCACCGAGAAACCGGGACTGTTGTATCGCAATCCCAAAGGACCATCCTGGAATGCGAAGCTGTGGAAACTTTGGAACGGTGCGGGCGGAGAACCGTACAATCACGCGCACTCCTGGAACGGGTATCTGCCCAAAGGGTTGTTTCAAGAACATCCGGAGTATTTCGCGATGGGCAAAGATGGTCAACGCAAAGAAGGCGAATGGATTTGCACGTCGAATCCCGGCCTCCGCGAACTGTTCGCTCAACAGGTCATCGCTAAAATCAAGGCGGGCAACATTCACCCTTCGCTCTCGCCGACCGATGGCCGGGGATATTGTCAGTGTCCCACTTGCTTGGCCCAGGATGATCCGAAATCGCTCGAACCGTCGAGTGGAATGGTGGCCGTCTCGAATCGTTATGCCGACTTTTTCGACGATGTCGCCCGACGTGTTGCGAAGGAACAACCCGACGCGAAATTGAGCTTTATTTGTTACGCCGATTACACGCAGCCGCCCACGTTCGAGCGAAAGTTGTCGCCGAATTTGTGTGCGGTCATCGCCCCGATTCGTTATTGTCGAATGCACGAGATCGGCCACGAAGATTGTCCCAGCCGTTTGCAACAACTTGAAATGGTCGATGGTTGGGCGAAGCTCGCCTCGCACCTGGGCTACTACAATTACATGTACGATCTGTCTGACGCGACATTGCCAATGTTCAAATACACGTCGTGCAAGACGGAGTTTCCTTACTTAGCGAACAAGGGACTCGACTTCATGACGATTGAGGTGCTGAGCAATTGGTACATTTATGGCCCGCAGATTTATCTCAGCCTGCGAATGGCCTACGACCCGAAGGCCGACGCGGCCGCTGTCATGGACGACTATTGGCAGAAGTTTTACGGACCCGCCGCCGAACCAATGAAGTCGTATTGGATGACCATTGACCGAGCGACGTCGGAATTGCACGCGCACGCCGGCGGATTTTACGGACTCTCGGCGGTTTACACGCCCGCACGACTGACCGAGTTGAAAGGTCACTTGGACCGGGCGAAAGAGGCGGCTAAGAATGATCCCGTCTACACCGAGCGGGTCGCGATGACGACCGCCGGACTCGACAATGCAGCCGATTACAAAACGCTTTGCAACCAGATGGCCAGCGGTGATGGTGCCGGTGGGCGAGTGACCTTTGATCGCATGGTCGAACGGATCGACGGACTTGTGACGAAGCATTACGCCAATCCCGAATATGGAACGTCGTACTTGAAACGCTTTCTTGGCAAAGGCGTGACGGGTTGCGACGTCGCAACTGCGGCACCGAACAAACTCATTCAGGCGTTGCCCGACCGCTGGCGATTTCAACCCGACGACACGGACGAAGGTTTGACCAAGGGTTACGCGACCATGAAGTTCGACGATTCAAAGTGGCGAGAAATTGGGACGCACTCGACGACGCTCAGTGCGCAGGACATCAAGTCGGAAAACGTCCTCTGGTATCGAACGAAGATCACGGCACCGAAAGCGAATTCACATCTGTCACTTTGTTTCCTCGAAGTTGATGGGCTGGTAGACGTGTTTGTGAATGGTCAACCGGTCGCTCCGACAAGTATTTTGCCGCCCGCCGTGAAGCCCCCAGCGAAGAAGCCGCGATTGAACAAGAATGCAGCGGTGCCGGTGGCACCTGCTCCGGCTGTGCCCGCCCAGGTTGTTGCACCTCCCGCTGTTCCGCTGCCCGCTGCTGAAGGAATTCCTGCCGCCGTTGTGAATGCCGACCGCGTTCCCGAGGGAACCATCGTCGGACGACGTGCCCCGTTTTGGATCAACCTTCCCGCCACTGAAGATGGTCAATACGTCATTTCCGTGCGGGTCGATAATCGCAAGATCAGCGAACTCTTCCTCGGCGGAATCACCCGACCGGTGTTGCTCATTGAACGACCAGCGGGGGTCGAGAAGTAAAGGGGTGTTTCCGTATGCCAGTATCAATACTGAACACTCCCGCTTTGGTACGGACAAAACTTCGAGCAGTGCCGCCTATCGAGTTTTCGACGAGGGGCGAGGGGTTATTTTACGATCTCCGTGGCGATATAATTGAGGGGTGGTTGCCGAGCGATTTTGAAGAGTTCCATATAAAAAACGCCAACTTCAAGCCGTCAGTCCAACGAGGGGTTTATGCCGACATTGAGATGGTCGCAGAGAATGGAGGATCTCTTCAATAAGCACGTCACGCTACCGGTACTTGATGATGTCGATTCGGACTGGAATAGGAAGTTTGGCTACACGATCAACGTCATTCGTGACGAAATCATACAAAAAGGACTTGCCGATTTTCGCGAAGGCTACTCCAGCAAAGGGAATCGCACCCTGACCGCTGACGAAAAGGTGCTGTTGTATTGCTTTGTGAACATGAAGCAACATTACTTTGAGGCGATTTCGACGTTTCGCGCTTACGAGAAAAGATTGAAGCCACTCTTTGAATTAGGACAAAAGACTATTGTGTTCGATCTTGGTTGTGGGCCGGGTACGGCCGGTTTGGCCTTGGCCGAATGCTTTGTCGGTGTTAAACCCAAACTACAATACATCGGGGTCGATCTGGCTCCCGCAATGCGCCAAATGGCAAGGTCCATGCTGAACGACGCAATTGAAAATTCACTTTTTGCTACTGGCTCAAACACGGCGTTCAGATCCACGTGGAATGCGGTCAACGACTTGGCTACGAAAATCACGGTAAGCTGCAGTGTGCTTATCAATGCCTCTTATCTTTTTGCAAGTGATAGCCTCGATGTCGATCATGTTTCTGATTTCGTGCGGGCCCTTAAGAAACAGGCCCGCGTTAAGACGTTGCTCCTAACCTACGCAAATAGCACGGATTCGCGCGCTGGCAAAAAGTTCACCGAGTTCAAACAAAAGCTTGAAAACGAGTACAAAACTACCGGCCATAAACAGGCCACACTCACGTTTCAAAAAAAGAGATCGGATATCGCAACGGTCGACCGCACTTACGTTCGACAGTTGCTAAGGTTCAAGGAATAGATGTCATGAGCCAGCAATTGAATTTGTTTGAATCGCCCTCAGTCGCTTTATCGCCAAGCGTTCAATTGGGGATATCGGGCTTGGAGTATCTGCCAAGCCTGTTGGAATTCAGCGAGCAACAGAGTGTACTCGATCAAATCGACCGGCGTCCTTGGAGAACGGATTTGAAGCGACGGGTACAACACTACGGGTACCGATACGACTACAAGGCGCGTCGCGTTGACCGCTCTATGTTCCTTGGATCGTTGCCAGACTTTGCAGTGTCTGTGGCGGACCAATTGGTTGGGTGCAAATTGCTGGATCGAATGCCCGACCAACTTATTATCAATGAGTATCTACCTGGCCAGGGTATTACGGCTCATATCGACTGCGAGCCTTGTTTTGCTGAACGAATCGCAATGGTCAGCCTAGGCTGGGCCTATGAAATGGATTTTATTAACGCCGAAACGCTGGAAGTAAAATCTATCCTCCTTGAAACGGGAAGTGCTGCATCAATTTCAGGGGATGCACGGTATAAGTGGCTGCATCAAATCAAGCCCCGGAAGACGGACCGTGGAATTGCACGAAAACGGCGCGTCTCATTAACGTTTCGCAATGTAATTATTGAAACTATGTGTCCAACTTCATAACACTAGGGATCCATCGTTCCTTACTTGAACGGGTCTACCTTATCGGTCGTGGCCGGGGCGGCCTCTTTCATGGGTTCGCTCTTCGCGGCGTCGCCTTTGGCTTCGTCCCCCTTCGCGGTGTCGCCGTCAGCTTTTTTGAGTCGGCTCTTTTCCGAAGATTTTTCTTCCTTGGCCTTCGGCTTGGGAGCGTCGTAAGAGGTTGGCTCCTTTGCGTCGATCTCACGCAGACATTGCACCAAGCCATTGTCGTTCGCCAAATAAATTCGGTCGGTTGACCAGTTCGCGATCGGCAACGTAAATCCGCCGATGGGCAGAACGTCGATCCTGGCTCCGCTGGCGGCATCCAGAACGACCATGCGATCCACGGCGTCCATCGCATAAACTCGCTTCTTTCCGGCGGCGACAAACCGTTTGATCTGCGGCGCGTGCCATTCCTCAATCCCGGTCGTGGCGTTCAAACGGAACATCCCACCCAGTTCCGGTATCACGTAGACCGCATCGTTGACGACGATCGGGGCTTGGCGAACCGCCTCTTCCGCTGTGAACCGCCAGAGAGTGCGGCCATTAACCTCGTGAAAGGCATAGACGTAACCACCGAGCGATCCGACGAAGACAAACGGCGAGTGATACGACATCCCGGCACCAATCCCGCCATAGGCTTCCATTTGATTACGCGGCCCTCCGGCAATGGAAATCGTATACAAGTGCCCTTTGTCAGTGGTCCAAATGATACTTTCATAACCGGCGATGGGCGGAAAACTCGACCGTCCCAAAGAGGTGTACGTCGTGGGGGCATGATCGTTGTCGCGGAGGATTTCATGCACCTCAAGCAGCTCTCGCCGCATGGGGACGTAGACGAAATTTCCGGCGACGGCGGGAGCAGCCGACGGAACTCCGCCAAGGTTCCGCTTGCCCAAGGATTTTCCGGTCGCCCGCTCGAACATGTACAACGTCGTTCCGTGCGTCACGGCGGCGACTTTTTCGCTGGCTCCGACTTCACTAGCGGGATGGATTCCGCTTCCCAATTGTTCGGCCCAAAGTTTCTCGCCCGTCTCGGCGTTCCAGGCTTGAATGAGTCCTTTGTCGCTCGTGGCGAACAGCGTTCCATGATGTAATGAAACGGCGTTGATGCGACTGCTGCTGGCGTTGATGTCGGCTTGCGCGTACCACGACCGAGTCAGGCCATGTCTCGCGGCGGACGTTTCTGGAATTAATCCGCCACTCTCACCCTGCGCGTGAACGACGCTCGGTAAAATGAACAGCGTAAATAAAACGAGTGCGTGGATGGAACGCATGCAACGGCTCCGGCAAAAAACGCGAAAAGGATGTGAGGGGCTTTTTTCCGACCCACTTCTATAATAACCACCCAGCAACGGAAAATCACCGAGATTTTTCCGCGATTTTGGGTTGAAATGCGCGATTCCGCTCGGTTTAGCGAAATATCGCCGCCGATGCCCGCTTAGTAGCCCGGTTGTTTTTTAGCCCGCCCGTCCACGGGCGGAGGGATGGATTTACGCCCGTGGATGGGCGGGCTAAGCGGGCGGGACTCTGAACCGATCCGGTGAATGATCTTGTCCGATCAAGAAAAACTGGCGAAAACGCCGCTTGCACAAGGGTTCTATTGCGACATTCTCTCTGTTAAAATAGAGCGGCCCGTCGAAAGGGGTTGCGACGGGCCAAAGACTCGCCGTCGTTCATCGAACGACGAGTTGATTCCCACCGCATTTTCCCACCTTGCCAGAAGCCACTGTGATGAATAGCCCTTGGTTCTCACTGCGCTCCACTCGACGCTCCGGCATTGTCGCCGGTTGTGTTTCGCTGCGCAATCTCGCTGGCTTGACGTTAGCCGTTTCCGTTCTTGGCGGCGTGCTTGGCAGACTTATCCTGCCCCTCTCTGCCGGGGAACCAAATTCCGAGAACCAAGAAAAAGAATCCGCCAGCAAAAAAACTTCCACCGAAGTCCAGTCCGAAAAATCACCCGAAAAATTCGACGACAGTTCCCTCGAATTCTTCGAGAGCAAGGTTCGCCCGTTGCTCGTCAGTCGCTGCTACGAATGTCACAGTGGCACGTCAAAAAAAATCGAAGGGGGTTTGCGGCTCGACTCGCGAACAGCAGCGATCAAAGGGGGCGAGACTGGCCCGGCGGTCGTTGCCCGTGATCTGAAAAAGAGTCTCTTGATCGGGGCGATCAATCACGGCGACCTGTATCAAATGCCGCCGAAGCTGAAATTGCCTGCGGAAGAAATCGCCGTCTTGACCAAATGGGTTGAGTTGGGCGTGCCGTGGCCGGAAGAAAAAACCGAATCTGCCGCCGACGAAAAGAAAAAGGCCGAGTTGTGGGAGCAGCGAAAATCGCACTGGTGCTGGCAGGCCATCCAAAAAGTCACGCCACCCGTCGTGAAAAATACGAATTGGTCGAACGAAGCAATTGACCGTTTCATCCTGGCCAAGTTAGAGGAAAAAGAGCTCGCTCCCGCTCCGGTCGCTGAAAAATCAATCTGGCTGCGACGAGTGACGTTCGATCTGATCGGCCTGCCGCCGACCGCCGAAGATGTGAAAACCTTTTTGAAAGACGAATCGCCGCTGGCATACGAACAGGCCGTTGATCGGCTGTTGAAGTCGCCCCACTTTGGCGAACACTGGGCGAGAAAGTGGCTCGACCTGGTTCGCTTTGCCGAAACACGCGGGCATGAATTCGATTACCCTATCGCCAATGCGTGGCAATATCGTGACTATTGTATTCGCGCCTTGAACGCCGACGTTCCTTACGATCAGTTTGTGCGCGAACACCTGGCGGGCGACCTGCTCGAAAAACCGCGCCTTCATCCTGAGCAGAAATTCAACGAGTCGGTGCTTGGAACCGGGTTTTGGTTCCTGGGTGAGGAGGTCCATTCGCCCGTCGATATTCGTCAGGACGAAACCGACCGGATGGACAACCGGCTCGACGTGATGACGAAAACATTTTTGGGTTTGACGGTCGGCTGTGCCCGCTGTCACGATCACAAGTTCGATCCGATCACGCAGCAAGACTATTACGGCTTGAGCGGTTTCTTGCTTGGCGGAAGTTATCGGCAAGTCTGTTTTGAAACGGAACCGCACAATCGGCAGATCGCCGTCGAGTTGGATAAACTGCGCGGCGAGGCGCGGGACGTGATTCTCTCCACGTGGGCAAAGACCTATCTCCCCGGCGTATTGCAGTCGACAAAGTATTTGCTGGCTGCGCAAGGGGAATTAGAAAACCTGAAATCGGAAACAACCTCGGGCGAGAAAGAAGAATCACGATCCAAAGCCAAGGCCGAACTCGATGCGCAGCGGCTGGAAGCGTGGATTTCCGAATTGACCGTTGCGAAAAAGGAAAAGAGCCATCCGCTCCATGTGTTTATCGCTCCAGGTGATCGGCTGAAGCCGAAAACCATGAAAGATCAGGCCAGCGATAAAAGCGACGTGGTCGCAAAACAGTTGGAAACCCCAAACACCCAAATAATCGTTGACTACGCGGACAAGGTATCACCCGATAAGCAAACGTGGTTCACCGATGGTGTCGCGTTTGGACTACATCCTGTACGGCCCGGCGACATTTTCTTGAGTGATCGTCCCGAGCAGCCGATTGCCGAGTTCGTGACCGTCGCCTCGGCTCATCGCGACCCGGCCTTTTTCAATCTGAAACCGGCACCCGGCAACGAACGGGACGGCAACAGCATGGCCGCCTGGGACAACGCGGGGCAAATCGAGCGGACGCCGACGGTGACCCTCGAGTCGGGACACGTTTATCACTTAGTTCGCGGGGCGGGACGTTGTTACGCGTCGGTCGATTCGCACCTCGTCGTGCATGGACCACTCCATCAGAAGGTTTTGCTCGAATGGAACGACAAGCCGGGTCAATGGCATTGGGTCCATCACGACCTGTCGCAATACAAAGGTCAACGCTGCCACCTTGAGTTTTCGCCCCGCACGGCTGACGGAATGTTGGAAATCGCGAGGGTCGTGGAGAGTGAAAATACTCCAGCAATTTATTTGGACGACGGGACCATCAATTATAGCGACGCAAAATCTGTTCGGAATGTCCTGGTATCTTTCGGAACACAATTGGCCAAATCGGATTTCACGTTCATTACAAACAGCCCGTCCGCTTCGAATAGCGAAGGCTACGCAAATGTTGTGAACTGGATGATTAAACATCCGGCTTTATTCATTCAACAAGGTTCCGACGAGCAAAAAGAGGCCGAAAAAACAATCGCCGATGTCGCTCGCCTTTTCATCGAAAAACAAAACGAACTCATCCAGCAAATTCGCCGCACTTCGCATACCGCACCCGCCATGTTTGAAGGCAACGCCGTGGACGAAACCGTCCTGCGACGCGGGTCGCCCAAAACGCCCGGCGAGGTTGTTCCCCGCCGCTTGTTAGAGATGCTCGGCGGGACGGCGAAGACGGGTTACGGCCCCGGCAGTGGTCGGCTCGCCCTCGCCGAGCAAATGCTCGCCGACGACAATCCGTTTGTGTCTCGCGTGATCGTGAATCGGGTGTGGCATCATTTGTTCGGTCGCGGGATTGTTCCCACCGTCGATAATTTCGGCATCCTCGGACAGCCGCCGACCCATCGCGAGTTGCTCGATCATTTGGCCGAACGCTTTCGTCACGAGCAACAGTGGTCGCTGAAAACGCTCATTCGTTCGGTCGTCCTGTCGCAAACATATCGCATGTCGAGTACGCCCGACGTGAAGGCCGCCGAGTCCGACCCGGAAAACCTGTTGTGGCAACATACACTCGTCCGGCGCGTCCCGGCGGAAGCAGTGCGGGACGGAATTTTAGCCGTTTCCGGGCGGCTCGATCAAACGATTCTCGGTGCCCCGGTCGAAGTTCATTTAACCTCGTTTCTCGATGGTCGTGGCCGGCCAGGAGCGTCGGGACCGCTCGATGGAAATGGTCGCCGCAGCATTTATACGAAGGTCCGCCGAAACTTTCTCTCGCCGATGATGCTGACGTTCGACGCGCCGATCCCGTTCAATACGGTCGGTCGCCGGAGCAGCTCCAACGTACCCGCTCAGGCGTTGATCCTGATGAACGATCCGTTCGTCGCCGAGCAATCTCGCATTTGGGCCAAGCAAGTTCTCGCTCAGCCGGGCAGTGACACGGAACGCATCGAGCGAATGTATCGTGCAGCGTTTGCCCGCTCGCCATTTCCAGAGGAACTTTCCGCCGCGCTGGAGTTTTTCCAGGAACAATCAAAACGTTATGGTGGTAAAGAAACCAAACCGACCGCCGCAACGCAACTCGACGTGTGGGCCGATTATGCTCAGGTTTTATTCAACGCCAAAGAATTTACGTTTATTCGATAAGCCGGAATTTGAATCGGACATTTATTCACAATGTTTTCCATCCCGGAGGGATGATAGCCATTAGCCGGTGGTTGAGCGCAGCGACACCACCGGAAAGCCGCTCGCTCGCGAGTTTCGACCCCAACGGGGTCGCAGCGTATCGCGAGACGGGTGATAGTAGTCGCGGTATCGCTGTCATCCCTCCGGGATGTAAAACGCATCGGGAGATTGTTCCGGTGGTGTTGCTGCGCTCAACCACCGGCTGATCGCTGTGACCCCGCCGGGGTCCAAGTAAACGACCCATGAATTCACTTTACTCGCGTGAATCGCAAATAAAACGGTTGCCAAAGAACAATAGAGTTTCGTATGAACCAACATTCCCATCACTGCGGCCGCTTCACCCCCACACCGCTCAGCCGACGGGCCATGTTGTCCCAATGTGCGATGGGCTTCGGCTCCGTCGCGCTCGCCTCACTCCTGCACGACGAACAACTTCGTGCGGAACCAATTTCGCAAGCGAACACGGGCATCATCAAGGAATTGCACCACCCGGCCAAAGTCAAGAATATCATTTTTCTCTACATGGATGGTGGTCCGTCGCACGTGGACACGTTCGACTACAAACCACTTCTGGCAAAATACGACGGACAAGACCCGCACAAAATTCTGTCCAAGGTCGAGCCAACGCAATTTGCCAACGTCGGCAAGATGCTCGCCTCGCCCTGGAAGTTCAAGCAATATGGTCAGAGTGGTCATTGGGTCAGCGACCTGTTGCCCCACATTGCCGAACACGCCGATGAACTGGCGGTTGTGAAGTCGATGACGAGTGCGTTTTCTGAACACACGAACGCGAATTATTTTTTGCACACTGGCTCCGGCCTGCAAGGTCGCCCCAGCATGGGTGCCTGGATCACGTATGGCTTGGGGAGCGTCTGTCAAAACCTGCCGGGTTTTGTCGTCCTCAACGGCGGCTTGATTCCTCCCGGCGGGCTGGATAATTTCAATTCCGGTTTTCTTCCGGCCACTTATCAAGGGTCGATTTTGAATCCAAACGGTTCGGGCGTTGCCAACGCCAAGCCGCTGGAAAAATCACCCGAGTTGCAACAGGGTAAAGTTTCGCTGTTGCAAAAGCTCGACCGCGGCTTGCTCGTGCAGACCGGTCACAATGACGCGATTGAAAGTGCGATTGCGAATTATGAACTGGCGGGGCGAATGCAGGCGGCCGTGCCCGACTTGATGGACCTGAGTCAGGAAACAGCGGCAACCAAGAAGCTGTACGGCTTT
This sequence comes from Planctomycetaceae bacterium, assembly GCA_043738845.1. GTDB lineage: Bacteria > Planctomycetota > Planctomycetia > Pirellulales > DASRSE01 > DASRSE01. The sequence continues at coordinate 3,694 of JAYUFG010000146.1, read as the reverse complement.
GAGGCTGACTATCCGCAGACGAAAATTTACGCCGCCCAATGCCTGCTCGCGCGCAGGATGATCGAGCGGGGTGTGCGGTTTATTGAACTGACCTGTCCCGGCGGAAACGGCGACCGCTGGGATCAACATTCTAACCTTCGCGATGGCCACACGAAAAATTGTAAAACGGTCGATCAGCCGATTGCCGGTCTGCTAACCGACCTCAAACAGCGCGGTCTGCTCGAATCGACGCTCGTGATCTGGGCGGGCGAATTCGGCCGCACCCCATTCGCACAAGGGTCCGACGGTCGCGATCACAATCCGTTCGGCTTCACTGTGTGGTTCGCGGGCGGGGGGATCAAGCCGGGCGTGAGCTACGGTGCGACCGACGACTTTGGCTATAAAGCGGTCGAAGGACGCCAACAAATTTACGACCTGCACGCGACGATGCTGCACCTGCTCGGCGTTGAGCATACGAAACTGACGTATCGCTTTTCCGGCCGCGACATGCGTCTGACCGATGTGCATGGCGAACTGATCAAACCCATTTTGGCGTAACGGATGACGGAATCAAAACGTCCTGAACGGACACCGCAACCTGGAACACCTGGGGTTCTTCCCGTCACGATTGCAATTGCCGGGGCGTGGGGATATATCGGCCGCCGAATTCTGAATGCAGCGATCTCCCTTGGTGTGCGGCCCATCGTGTTTGATCCAGGTCCGTTGCCGAAAGACGTCGATCCCGAACGAATCACTCGAATCGCCGATCAAGAAACTTTTTATCGCACACCTGCCAATCTGTATCACTTGGCACTCCATCCGGAACATCGTCAACGGGCACTGGACATTCTGCTTGAGCGCAGTCAAAATCCGGATCGACGCGATAATGGAACTTCACCCGCGCACAAACGAATTCTCATCCTCAACGAAAAGCCGATGGCCCCGCCGGAAGACCCGGTCGAGTGCGCTCGATTGATTGCCAGGGTGAACTCCTCGCAGGCAATCATGCTCTTCAACTTTCCGGAACTCTTTCATCCGATGACACTGGCAATTGGAAATTATCTGCGGCAGTTTCGCCACGTCGAGATTCAGTCGATGACGATGCAGCGGTCGAAGGATCGCGAGGCCGACCGGCCCCGAAATTACAAACGGATGGTCCCGATCCAACATCAAGAAACGGTCCATTGCTTGGCGTTTATGCTCTGGCTGCTGGGCGAGGCGAAGCAGTCGCTCGACGGAGCCTTGGCCGACGGGCTGCGGGTCGTCGCCCAATCGCAGCCCTATCAACCGCCCAATCCGCACGAGTATCCTTACGTCGTTGATGGTCGTTGCGAATATGAACTTCACTGGGGTGCGACGCAAATTCGCGGCGTGTCGGACTTCAAGAAAAATGCCACCTGGTCGAAACGCAGGACGATTCGCGGCGTCGGCGATGGAAAACCGTTCGTCATTGAGGCCGATTATTTGGAAGACCGACAGTACCTTTCGATCAATGGAGAAACGCCCGTCAACACGGCGGGCCTCGATTCGTATCAAGCCGTCATTCAGACCTTTTGGAACTGGACCACGCACCATTCCCGTAAAGAACTTTTGTCTGGCCCGTTTCCGAATCCGGAATTCACCCGGCTGACGTATCAACTTTCGAGTCTCCTGTGGCGGAGCAGTTACCTGGGCCAGCCGATCCAAATCGCAGACCGCTGCGCACTCCTCGCATTCGATGCCGAATATGCCGCCGCGATCCGGACGTTTGCAAAGTATGAGTGATGCCTTCTCTCGCGTGCTGTCGGGTTTCACGTCTGAAAGTTGCTGGCTCTGCTCAACCCACCCGGCGGGATGATCGAGGATTTCGTCGCTGTCGGAAACTGTGCCGCTGGGCCAACTGTCGCACGCGACACAGGCGACACGGTTGCAGAACGAGACCGCCACAATCTGCACAGCGTTGCGGTGGTCCGGACGGAAGTTCGTCCAAAGTTTCATCTAGGCAGCGACCGTCTCGTTCCGGTCGCCGGTCGGCGGCGATGGCGAAGACGGTGTTTCGACTGACGCCCATCTGCTGGGCGATCTGGCGTTGCGAGATTCGATCTTCGGCCAGCAGTCGGCGAATTTCCGCAATGACATAAGGGGCGAGCATGGGAAGCCTTGGGGGTGGGGGGAAAGGCAAAAGTCAGAACGCAAAACGAATGAGGGAACAGGGAACAGGAACAATCAACAGGGAACGAGGAACAGCGTGGTCATCTCCGCTGCCCCTTCCTAAATTGGACATTTTGGTTTCGTTATTGGTCATTCGTCATTTTCCCCTTCCTCCACATCCAACTCGGCAAAATCGCCCCGCTGCGGCTCCTGTTCCTCGTCGTCAAAAGCGGCCTCGAAGTCGATCTCACCGGGATCGAGGGGGACGTCGGGAAGTTCAGGGAAGTCGTCGAGCGGGTCGTCGAAGTCGTCCGGCGAATCGAGGGGAAATGGGGGTTCGGGCGTCACTTCGTGGTCATAACGGTCCCACGATTCGGGCGTTTTGAGCGGATGTCGCATGGCTGTCTCCGACTGGCAAGGATAGTGTACATATGTTCATTTGTCTTTCGTTAGGCTAGCAAATTCGCACAAAAATTTCAAGTAACTTTTTGGGCTTTTTTTGCACCGAGAAATCTCGAAATTTCACCTGCCACCCCCTGGATTTGCCGTAGGTAAGGCGGATGGCCTGACATTGATGAACCACGCTCGCTTTGCGAACCTGACAACTTCGCAATCACTCACGACCGGTCTCCTCAGGTACGGGTTACCTGCCCACCCCACCCACACAGCATCTTTCTTCGGCCGCACTTTTTGCTACAATTCGGGCATCGTATTTTCAGTCGCCTTTTTGTGGAGAACTCTCGCTATGGCCGACAAGAGCCACCTGCTCGCGCAACCGATTCAGCACATCGACATCAAGCAACACAACGTCATTTCCGTCGTCGAGGCGATGCGACACATGGCGTTCTCAGCCCGCGATTTAAGCCGGGCGGCTGAAATCTACGACCGGATGCTGAACGATGCGGAGTGCGGCGTGATTTTGTGTTTGGCTGGTTCGCTCGTCTCGGCCGGTCTCAAACAGATTTTTGTCGATCTGATCCGCAATCGGATGGTGGACGGGATCGTCAGCACCGGCGCGAACATTGTGGACCAGGACTTTTTTGAAGGGCTGGGCTTCAAACATTACGTCGCCGAAGAACGCTTCAAGGCTGGCCTCGACGACGACAAACTTCGTGATCTGCACATCGACCGAATTTATGACACCTTGATCGACGAAGACGAACTGCGGATTTGCGACGACACCACCCGGATCATCGCCGATGAACTTTCGCCCCGCCCGCACTCGTCGCGGGAATTCATTCAAGCGATGGGTGCCTATTTGGCCGAACATGGCAAGACGAAAGACTCGCTCGTGCTGGCCGCCTATGAGCACGACGTGCCGATTTTTTGTCCCGCCTTTTCCGACTGCTCGGCGGGCTTCGGACTGGTTGCCCATCAACATGCTCGGGGCGATGGTCCCAAAGTGTCGCTCGACAGCGTGAAAGATTTTTATGAACTGACGCAACTCAAGATCAAGAATCCGACGACCGGATTGTTGATGATCGGCGGCGGCGTGCCGAAGAATTTTGCGCAGGACATTGTCGTCGCGGCCGACATTTTGGGTCACGAAGCACCGATGCACAAATACGCGGTGCAAATCACGATT
>JAYUFG010000145.1:0-6390 GCA_043738845.1 Planctomycetaceae bacterium | reverse complement strand
GATCCGCGGGAAGGTCAAGCCGCACTCGCGATACAGCGCAGGAGGGGATCCTCAGAGGGAACATCCAAACCCCGTCGTCCTCTCGTTGGCCGCGCACCGAACAATCAACGGTCAAGGTGCCGGAGCGGTCAACAATGATCGCGATTCGTCCGTCATGATCGACAGCGAGCGTCAACGGAGGTGCTTTAGAACGGTTCGCGGTCGCTGCGTTGCCGCTGTCGTCCCAGCGAGGATTGCTCAAGGCTAGTTCGCACGGATCGAGCAGCACCCGAGTCGGCGTGTTTCCTTCCAGGACAACTTGCCAAGTGATGGTTCCCCGCAGGTTATTTTCCGCAGTGAGCGCGAGATTCAACTCCGACTTGGTCAACCGTGACGTGACTTGAGTGGTCGCCTGTGTGGTCGGGGCTTGGAGCAACTTCAATCGCCGTTCGAATTCCGTCGCCGACATGGGCAAGTATTTTTCACCCGCGTTGGGCAACTCGCCCACTTTGTCGGCGGGAATGTAAGCGCGAATCACGCGAAAATTCACCACACCATTTTTCTCCAGCGCGGTCGTGGCTTCCTCGGCCTCTCCTGTTTGAGCAATGGCCAGTACCAACGGACTCAGTAGGAACCACAGGCTCAGCGATCTTGGTTTGTTTCCGCGTCGTGACATCATGAGGGAACTTCCGGCGCAGTAAGCGGAGCAGTCGCGGTGGAGGCGTGTCCGGTTGGCTGTGCTGTTCTCACGCCATGAACCTCGGTAGCCGAATGATGCAACGCAGAAGGTGAGAAGTGCCGCACGATCAACGTGCGTTCGATCGGTGTCACGGAGTTCTTCCGCAGCAACACGGCCACCACAGCAAGAATCATTCCAACGCCTGACGCCTGGGCCAACAACCAAGCCGTCTCTGGATAAATCAATCCGACCACCAGCAGCGCGATTCCACCGACCAACGCCGTGGCGGGCCGTCGAACGGACGGCACATAGAGTAAGGTCAATCCGAGAATCAGTGCCACGCACGACGCCGTGCCAACCAGCATCGTTCGGCCCGCCGTGAACAAGTTGACCGACCCTGGCGTTTCCAGATTGCTGAATAAATAGCGGTTGGTCTGATCGGGTGGAGCCGCTTGATGCCCCGCGCCGCACCACGTTTCCAATTGAACTTGCTCCAAAGCCGTCGTCCGTTCCCAAAAGAAACCGCGCCAGCCCCACACGTTCTCACTCGTCCACTCGTTTGGTGAGGTCAGCAGATGTTCATCCTTGGGAAGAATCAATTGCCAGTAGGAACGACGAACCCAGGTCTTCGCAAAATGGGGCAATTCCATCGCCTGCGAGCCCTTCCCTGACCGCCGGTCGGCAAACCGATAGCGAATCTCCAGGTGATGTTGCGTCAGTTCTCGCGTGAGAGGAATCTCAACTGTCAAACCTTCTTCGGGCGACGCGACGGGCGGAATCTGCTGCTCGTCGAGAAGCACTTCCACATCACTTTGCACGACGCCTGTCGGCAAAATCAATCGCATCGGACCGCCGAGCGAACGAATTTGAAACGCGGCTCGATCTTGTCGTTGCGTCGACGTCAACCACGTTTGGACCCAGGCCCGCTCGACCACCTCCCGCTCGCGACCGCGCGATTCGTCGGGTGAAAGGACCATGTCAGCCTGTAAATCATGTTGCGCCGAGGTATAACGCGTGACTCGCGATGCGGATCGCGGCAAGGCGTCCTCAACCGGCGTCCAACTATCGTCGCGAAGCTCCGCGTGAATCCCCGCCGCAGGCGTAATTGTCAGTTCGTGGAGCACTAGTTCACCCTCCGCCGGGAGCGGCAGCGGAATCGTCGCCGGAACGGCCGTGTCCGGGAGCAGTTTCTCGGTTGGCACCGAGTATCGGACCAACAATTCTCCACGACCTAATGTCGGCTTCGGCAATAAGAACGAAATCAAATTCGTGTTGGGGTCCGATCCTTCTCGTGCTGGCGACGGCGTTAATTTCTGTTCGTTCCAATACCACTCGAGCGAACCGTTCGTCGCCAAACTCTTGGGCACCATCAACGAAAGGTGATCGGCCGGAACGTAGCGAATCTGAAACTGCGTTTTTTGTTCGACCCGAATTGAGGCATAGTTCGTCGCAATCTCTGATTTTACTGCGGCCGAAATCGACTGGGGATGTATTTGCAAATCCGCAACGAATCGCGCCTGCGAACGTTCGCCCCGAAACACGAGCGGCGATTGTTGCCGCTCCGGCAATTTTAGCCCAGCGGGCAGAGTTGTCTGACGACTCAACCCCAACAAGTCCTCCGGTCGCGGCGTGACTTCCACATTGTCGTCGGGCAAAATCACCACGACCGCCGGACCCAACACATCGGCTTGCGGTTTGGGCAAGGTCCAATCGACCTTGGCCGCACCCGCCGCAAGTTTGTGTTGAGCGCGAAAGGTGACTTCGACTTCGCCACTCTGCGGGGACAAAAATGGAATTTGCCAACGGCCCGCGTCGTTGGCGACGGCCGACTCAACGTCCACGAGTGATGCTGGACCCACCTCTGACATTTCCCAATCGCCACCTTCCATTTCCAGCCGAGCGACCTTGGCACCGCGAATGGTACACTTCAACTTTCCTTCGAGTTCCAGATGATCGGCCGCGACGGAGAAAATGTATTCTGGCTCAATATGCAGTCGCGTTTTTCGCTTGGCCACGCGGACGGGAAACGCACTCACCTGTCCCGCTCCACGGAAATACTCGAAGCCCGCCACCGCACCCTTTTTTCGCAACACATCGGGCAAGTCGTCCACCTGACGAACACCCTGCAAATTGCCGAGCATCAATTGCCAGTCGGGCGGAACCTGAACCGCTAGATGACCAAATTGCCGCTGGGCACCGACCGTTTCTATCGAAGCCAACTCGAGTGGATCGGCCGATTTACTGACGTCGTAATCCTGTTCGACGGTGAAACGCACGTCCAACGGCCCCGTGGTTTTCTTGTCGAACGTCACATGGACCAGCGTTGTCTCTTCCGTCACTTCGGTCGATAGCTTGTAACCGGGGCTGTTCGTCGGGAGAACTCGCACGGTCAGTGGCAAGCGAAATTGCACGTGGTCAAACTCGCCGCCCAAACTGCGCAGGGTAAAATTCGCGTCGGTCGTGATTTGCCGCTCGTCGATCTTGACCGCCAACGCCCCGACCGCTTCGAGAGTGACAGGTATCTCTTGCGCGGGAGCGTCTCGTTCGCGCCAGGTAACATGAAACTCGCCCGCCGCACCCAGGATATTCAGCTCGCTCGTGTTTCCCATTGCTTTCACACTACTGAGCGTCGCTCCTTCGGAAACGGTGCCCGCCGCGCGGGGCATGGGAACCTTTAACATCATTTGCGAAGTCGGCGCACGCGGCAAGCTTAAATCGAGTCGCGACCCGCTCCGTGAAACGCTCACCGTCGCCGAAACCTGTAACGTGAAGAGATGCTCCGTTCCTTCTTTCGCTCTCAACCAAGCGACATAGCCGGTCGCTTCGTCGTATTCCAGAAACTGTTCGCCGTCCCCTTTGTACTCGGCCGACTCCCGCAGTACTCCCTTGGTCAAACGCAACGGAATTCGGACCCAATCGTTCGTTTGCGGTTTGACCCGAAACGTGACCGTTAGATCGGCCCGCTCGCCACGTACGTCCCCTTTGATAGCAATGTCCTGAATACTGAAGCGGGGCTTTGGCTCCTCGGGCTTTTCGAGTTGTTGTTGCAAGCGATATAGTTTGACGAAGTCTTCCAGCGAGAAGCCGGGGACCGGTTGCAGCTTGCCGTCTTTGTCCTTGAGATAAAAAATCTCCGGCGTCGTGTTGAGTGCAGTTGAATGCTGCGTTGCCGGTGCAGATTGGCTCGGCGCACTGGGCGATCCTTCAACGGGCGTTGACTTCTCATTGTCCGGCGTCGTCTTCTCCTTATCTGGATTCGCTACGGGTGCAGCAATAAATGGTTGTGTCGGTCCGCCGACTTGATCGGCAGCCTCACCCAATCGCGCGCAGCAACTTGCCACGACAGCGCAGACCACCACCCACCCGCCGAGCCATGCCCGACGACCGTTTTGCAGCGACGATGCTAACGCACGATACCAGCGCATCGCAAGGAACCCTGGGATTGGTATGAAAAATTAGTTTTGCTGAGAATTAAGACAAGGAGCCACGTGGCCAATACTCTATTGTAACCACCCGCCCCGCTTCCTCAAAGCATTTCAAATCCCGCACCCATAATGGTTTACGTCACGAGCCAGCGGTTACATGCGAAGATTTGAAGATTTACTGGACTCCGACCACGGTTAACGATTGACCGATTGCTTTCACGATGGCCAACCGCATCTCGTCCGGCGAAAACTCCTGAGCCAAGCCCGTGCGGACGATGTCGTTGAGTTCAGGTTCGTCCATCTTGCGAACGAGCTTACGCTGGGCCTGCGCGGCGAACATACTCGCCACCCGTGCGATTGCGGCGCAGCTCGCGACTGATGGTCGCGGGCGAGCGTTTTAATTCGGCGGCAATCTCTTGTTGATCGGCATATTCATATTGCAATTGCGCTATGCGATCACGTTCGGCGGGCGTAAGATGTTTGGGCATCGCGGGGACTCTGTTCCCTAGGAAAAGTTTGCACAACTTTAGCCATGAGAACCTCCCCGCGATGCTTTACCTAGACCAGTTTATGGACCCTTCCATAGTGGGGGCGACTTGCGTTTGAAAATTACGGACCGCCCTTTGCTCAACGACTTTTTGTCTTATCGTCTCGCTTCGCGAAACTACTATTCACCTTATTCCTTCAATCACAAATCACCATGCCCTGGATTTCGGAACGCTCAACACATATCTCGTGGGATCGTATCAAAACCTTAATGGACCAGACGGTCGCCCAGGCGCGGAAGCGAATTTGTGCTAAGCCGAAGCGAGTGCTGCTCCTGCCGCCAGACATTACTCGTGCCCACTCGGGCGTTGGAAAAATGACTGAGATGCTGTATCACGCCTTTGCTGCCGAGGCCGATGTCCATGTCATACCGACGCTCGGGCAGCACGTCCCGCATACGGTCGAGGACAACCGCTTCATGTTCGGCACGATTCCGCATGAAAAGATTCATGCCCACGATTGGCGGGATGGTTGTGTGAAGGTCGGCGAGGTCTCGGCCGAATTCGTCAAGCAATCGTGCGGTGGCGTTGCCAACTGGGCGTTGCCCATTTGGCTCAATCGCAGTCTGATGGAAGATAAATGGGACTTGATTATTAACATCGGTCACGTCGTTCCACACGAAGTGCTGGGTTTCGCGAACCATAACAAGAATTATTTCATCGGCTTGGCGGGCAAGGACTTGATCTGCACAAGCCACTTGATGGCCGCCACGTGTGGAATTGAAAATAATTTAGGAAATTTGATCACACCCGTTCGGGCGTGCTTCAACAAGGCCGAGGACGATTTGCTGGGCCACTTGCCCGACTTGTATGTGCAAGTGGTCTTAGCCCGCGACACCGACGACCAACTCGTGCATACCGGCGTGTATGTCGGCAACGATTTAGAGACGTATCTTTCGGCCGCACGACAATCGCGAGAGGAGAATATCACGATCCTCGACGAGCCAATCAAAAAAGTTGTGTGCGTCATGCAGGGAGACGAGTTTTTTAGCACGTGGGTCGCGAACAAGGCGATTTATCGAACCCGGATGGCTATGGCCGACGGCGGAGAATTGTTGATCTTGGCACCCGGCCTAAAGCGGTTTGGCGAACAGGCCGATGTCGATGCGTTCATACGCAAATATGGCTACGTTGGAACGCCGAAGGTGATGGAGCAGTATCGCCATAATGCCGACATGCAGGACTTGGCTCATGCAACCGCCCACCTCATTCACGGTTCGTCCGAAGGTCGGTTTAAGATCACTTACGCCCCCGGTCATTTGACAAAGGCCGACATCGAGCAAGTCAATTTTGCCTACGCAGATTTGAATGCGATGCTTGCTCGGTATCAACCGGAAACGCGCAAGCAGGGTTGGAACACCACCGCCGACGGCGAGAAGTTTTTCTTTATCCCGACGCCCTCGGCTGGTTTGTGGGCGACGAAGGAAAAACTCTTCGGACGCAAAGGGGGATTTGAACAGGGATAATCGATATTTCGAATTGCCCAACTACGAACGGCGGTCACCAATTTCAAACGCAATTCGCCCCCACTATGGAAAGGGTGATAAACTGGTCTAGGTAAAGCATCGCGGGGAGGTTCTCATGTCTAAAGTTGTGCAAACATTTTCCTTGGGAACGGAGTCCCCGCGATGCCCAAGCATTGGGTTGTGGAGCGGACGTTTGTTTGGCATGGACGCTGCCGACGACACAGCAAAGATTACGAGCGGAGAACCGATTCGAGTGCGTCGATGGTTCGCATCACGGCGATCCACCTCATGCTACG